>JBBRKU010000288.1:0-4125 GCA_038231735.1 Actinomycetales bacterium
CTCCTCCACGCCCTCCTCGGCCCCGGCATCCTTTTCCTCGGCGGCAGCGTCGTCGTCGGCTCCGAAGCCGCTGGCTTCGATTCCGGCGCTGACCGGGGTGAGCACCGCGGTGAAGTTGGACGCGTCGTTCGCCACAGCCCTGCAGACCCTGAAGCTGACCCCAGGTGTCATCGGGACCGCGCAGCTGACGGACGGGTCGCTGGTCTTCCCGATCACGGGCGGCAAGGTTGATTACTACGACCCGGCTAAGGAGTACCGCCCCTACGTCCAGGGCCTGATCAGCCACGCCGGTTCGGGATTCTCGCTTAGCTCCGGTGACACCAAGGTTGACCTGACCAACTTCACCATCGACCCGGGCACGTCCAAGCTTTATGGTGACGTTGCGGTCAACGGCCAGTCGGCGGCCAAGCAGGCGTACATCTTCAACCTGGACGGATCCACGCTCAAGCCGCTTCAGAGCTCCGGTGACACCGCCGTCCTGCAGGGGACAAGGGTGCTGATCTCCGATGTTGCTGCCGGGTTGCTGAACAAGACCTTCAACACCACCGCGGTAAAGGCCGACATGCTCGTGGGTGTGGCCACGATCACCGTCAACACCAAATGATTACGCAATAGGCAAAAGCGTCACGGACACTTCTGTCCGTGACGCTTTTGTAAGTTTTAGGCGTCTTCTCCGCGCAGCGGTGCGAGGGCGAATTCGCGCATGCCTTCGTCGAAGCCGGTGCGTGGCCGCCATCCCAGTTCGTTTCTGATCAGTTCCGAGGAAGCGGTGATGTGCCGGACGTCGCCCAGACGGAAGCGACCGGTCACTTCCGGTGCAGGGCCGGCGCTGACGGTACTCAATGCCAGGGCGATATCCCCGATGGTCCGTGGCTCGTCGGCTCCGACGTTGTAGGCCCCGAAGTAGCGCCCGTAACCGTCCAGCAGGGCCTCGAGCGCGCGGATGTTGGACGAGGCCACGTCCCGGACGTGAACGAAGCTGCGACGCTGTTTGCCGTCCTCAAAGACCTGGGGGGCTTCACCGCGGGCGATTGCTGAACGGAAGATCGAAGCGACGCCCGCGTACGGGGTGTTCTTGGGCATCAGAGGACCGTAGACGTTGTGGTAGCGAAGCGCGATGGCCTCACCGCCGACCGCCCGGGCCCAGGAGGAGGACAGATGCTCCTGGCTGACCTTGGAAGCTGCGTAGACGTTCCGCGGGTCCAGCCGGGCATCTTCGGTGACCATCGAGGGGATCAGCAGGTCGCCGGTTTCGGGGTTCCTCGGGTCGAACATTCCGGACTCGAGGTCCACCACCCGCCGTGGCCCCGGGTTGACGGGCTGGTCCGTTACGGGGTCAAGGTATGAGCCTTCCCCGTATACGACCATTGAGGAGGCCAGTACCAGTTTCCTGATACCAGCCTCCTCCATTCCGGCCAGCAGGACCGCGGTAGCGAAGTCGTTGTTCCGGACGTAGTCCGGCGCATCGGCGAAGCTCACACCCAGTCCCACCTTCGCGCTCTGATGAGAGACCACATCGATTCCGGAAAGTGCTTCGCGGACGGCCGACCGGTCGGCGGTGTCGCCGACGATCAGCTCGACGCGCGGGTCGGGGCGGGGAGGCTCCGGATGGACCCGGGGGTCCAGGGAGTCCAGCACCCGCACGTGCCACCCCTTTGCCAGTGCTGCATCGACGACGGCGGTGCCGATGAAGCCCGCACCGCCGGTGACCAGCAGCCTCATCGGTTGACCGTGGGCTGCGGCTGATCCATGACGGTGTTGACCGCTGCGGGGTCCATCAGCTGGGGCGCCTGGTAGCCGTCGTCGAGGGCCGCGATGACAGACTCGAGGACCGCAAGAATGTGCGGTTGGGCGGTTTTGAGGCGCGCAAAGACGGCCTCGGCGGTGACCGGGGCCGAACCGTCGTGCCCCGTGTCGGAGTCAGTGATGTAGGCAAGGTTGGCGAAACCCATGTTGAGTTCGGCCGCCAGCACCGGTTCCGGATACTGGGTCATGCTGATGACGTCCGCCCCCGCGGAGGCGTACCAGGCGGATTCCGCCCGGGTGGAAAATCGGGGGCCGTTGATGATCACGACCGTGCCCGTGGGCCGGAACGGGCGACCTTGCTCCGCCAGCGCGTCGCGCAGATGCCCGCGCAGCTCGGAGCAGAACGGGGTCGAGGCCGGCAGATGGCGTACGCCGGTCGGCAGTTCGCCGTCGAAATATGTGTCGCGCCTGCCCCAAGTGCGGTCGAGGAGCTGATCGGTCACCACGAAAGTTTCGGGGGCGTATTCGGCGTGCAGGCCACCGACCGCGGAGGAGGAAATGACGGCCTCCACCCCGATGCTTTTCAGCGCCCAGAAATTGGCGCGGTAGTTGATCCTTTGGGGAGGCAGGGAATGGCCAGCACCGTGGCGGGCCAGGAAGGCGACGGTTCGCCCGGCGACGGTGGCCACTGTCAGCGGGCCGGAGGTGGGACCGTAGGGGGTGTCGGGGGTGATGGTTTCATGCACCTGAGCACCGTGGAGGCGCTCCGTCCCTGAGCCGCCGATGATGCCGATACGTGCTGTGTTGGCAGCCTGTGGTTTCATACCCTCTATTGTCCCATCCCGGCGGTGTCCCCAAGGGCTGCCCGGGCGCAGGCCAGATGAGGGGCACGCCGGCGCTGCCAGGCGCCCACCGCGATCGCCGCGGCCGCCGCGAGCAGGCAGGCGCGGTTGATCCGTCCGCTGACGACAGGGTCGCCAGGGAGCAGGTAGATGACGTTCAGGGCGATCATGACCCCGATGTATTCCCAGCGCCGGCTGAGGACGACGGCGGGCAGCAGCATGAGCGCGTACCAGGGATAGTTCGGACTCACGATCAGCAGTGCCAGCCCGATCATGAGGGTCTGCTGCGCCCAGACATTCTGTCCGGTCGTGGTGCGCAGCACGGTCAGTGCCAGTACGCCAAGGGCGGCCACGCTGAGCAGCATGGGCCACGGGCCGCCGGAGATGAACTGTGCCAGGGCGAAACGGATACCGGTGCGATCGCCATAGCCCTCTTCCTTGAGGTACCCGGGGAGGTAGCCGATGACACCCCAGCCCGCCGCGGCGACATAGGGCACATACAACAGGGCAAACGTGACCAGCGCGGCGCAGATAAACCGTGCGGGGCGCCGGAAGAGCAGGGCGGGTGCGGCAATGGCGGGAATAAGTTTCGCCGCCACCGCGGCGCCGAACATCATCCCGGAGCGCAGAGGTTTCCCGGCGGTGAGCAGCAGCCCCGAGACCAGCAGCAGGGCACCGCCCAATAGGTCGACGTGGGCGTTGTTCACCCCTTCGGACAACACGAGCGGACTCCACGCCCACACCGCGGCGAGGTAACGCGGGATCCCCAGCCGTGGCAGCGACCTGAGCAGTATGAGGGTTACCGCCAGGCTGACCAGCAGCCCGCTGAGCTGGAACGCCACGTACCCGCCAGCATCAGGGATCGCCAGGCGGACACCGAGAAAGTACAGTTCCGCCGTCGGGGGGTAGATCGTGGGGACGTTCGGGCGGTTGATGGCGGTGCAGAGCGGTTGACCGGAAGGGAACCCTCGGGTGGGAACGGCCTGGGTGGGGAAGAGGTCAGGGGCACACGCCGGGTTGCCGTCGGCCGTGATGGTGCCGGGAGCAAACAGCCATGCCGGGCGCAGGGCAGAGAGCGCCTCGTCCAGGGGCACATGCGCGTAGGGCGATATCCCGGCCTTCTGCACGATGCCGTCCCAGGCGTAGCGCGCCGCATCATTGCTCGTCGCCGGCGGCGCGCTGACCGCGCAGAGGCCAAGGAGCAGGGAACCTGCGATAACGACGGCGCCGATCCGGTGCGGGCTGATGCCGCGCAGTGCCCGAACAGCGGCGGCCAGGAGCAGCCATAAGAACAGCGAGCCGGCCAGCTCGGCCAGCGGGATGCCGGGGCCCTGCCTCACCGCCCACCACAAAACACCGGCCATCAGGAAAATCAGCACCGTCAAAAACACGGCCGCTCTCCCGGAACGGACCGTCCCGAAGACGGGGGTAGTCTCGATAGGGTACACCCTACGATCCTGCCTTATCAGTGAGGGTTCCCCGGACAGCTCCCATCGTTTGATCCCCTTTTCCTTCGGAACGGCCTCTCTTTGAAACC
>JBBRKU010000289.1:0-4101 GCA_038231735.1 Actinomycetales bacterium
CGAGTCCGGACGGTCGAAACCGTAAGAAGGCTCCCGCGGCCGCCACCGGTTCTCCGGTCGGCGCCTGCGGGAGCCTTCTTTGCTGCTGCTCCCGGGGGCCGGTAGTCGAGCGGGGGGTCGGGGCCCAGGTCTAGTAGTGTTTGAAGAAAGCTGAGGGCGGTCGGCGGCGCGGAAGAACGCATCGGGTCGTGCGGCAGGGAGGGATGGATCGATGTCGGAGGAACGGCGCACGCTGGTCGACGTAGTCGTCGACAAGGTCCTGGAGCAGATCCTCAACGGGGAGATCCAAGCCGACGACGCGCTGCCCCCCGAAGCGGACATCGCCAAAGCCTCCGACGTCAGCCGGCTCACCGCGCGGGAGGCCATGAAGGTCCTCAAGGCGCAGAACATTGTCTACGTCAAGCGGGGCCTGGGCACCTTCGTGAATCCCCCGGAGCGTTGGACCGGCCTTGACGCCATCATGCGTGCCGCGTCTCGGGGCGTGGCCTCCGACGAGGTTGCGCTGCGTCTGCTGGAGGTCCGGCGCATGGTGGAGAACGGAGCCGCGGAGCTTGCCGCCTCCCGCCATCACGCCGAGGACCTGACCGCGATGCAAGCCAGCATTGCCGAGATGGAGACGGCTCACCGCACCGGCGACGTGGAGACGCTGACCCAAGCCGATATCGCCTTCCACAACAGTGTCCTGCTCGCCTCGGGCAACCCCTTCGTGCCGGCCCTGCTGGGACAGCTGACCACTCTGCTGTACGCCATGCGGCGGGAGACCTCTGCGTTCCCGGACGTCCAGCGGCACGCCATCGATCATCACAAACGGGTGCTCGCCGCCATCGCCTCGGGGGAGCCCACCGCCGCCCGATCGGCCATGGACGCGCACATCACCCAGACCTACCAGGACTACGAGCATCATCTTGCCGGCGTTCGCGACGGGGCCGCGGCGCTCTGAATCGAGCCTGCCCGGCGTCCCCGCACTGATTCCGCGGCATCGCGCAGTCCGGTTGACTCCAAGGATTCCCTGTGACTACAATCTCTCTATTCGAGATGTCAGACATCTGATATCTATTCGGGAACCCTTGGGTTCCGCCAGCATGATCCCCCGCCGTTAGCCAAAGGAGTCCTGATGCGCACCCATATTCCGATCCCGGGAAATCCGATTTCCGCTGGAGGTCAGTCATGACCTCCCCAGCCATTGCCCAGCCGCTGGGAGCGCTGGGCGAAGCGACCCTCCGCAAGGTCCGTCGGCGGGTTATGCCGCTGATCGTCCTGCTCTACTTCGTCGCCTACCTTGACCGCAACAACGTGGGCTTCGCCAAACTGGGTATGCAGAACGACATCGGCCTGACCGCTGCCGCCTACGGACTGGGCGCCGGCATCTTCTTCATCGGCTACGCGGTGCTCGAGATCCCCAGCAACGGCGGCATGTACAAATTCGGCGCCCGCAAATGGATTGCCCGCATCCTGATCAGCTGGGGCATCTTCGCAGCAGCCATGGCACTGGTGAACGGTGAGGCAACCTTCTACATCATCCGGTTCCTGCTCGGTGCGGCAGAGGCAGGCTTCTTCCCCGCCATTCTGTTCTACCTGACGCTCTGGTTCCCGGCCGCACAGCGGGTGACCGTGCTGGGCATCTTCATCCTGGCGCAGCCCATCTCCAACGCCCTCGGCGCGCCGGTTTCCGGCCTGTTGCTGAACATGGAAGGCGTGGCCGGTCTGCACGGCTGGCAGTGGTTGTACATCCTCGAAGGCATCCCTGCCGTCGTGCTTGGTCTGCTCACCCCGTTCCTGCTGACGGACCGGCCCAGCGACGCCAAGTGGCTCAAGGCGGACGAGCGCGAGTGGCTGACTGTGACCATGGACAATGAGCTTGCAGCCAAGGAAAAAGCCGGCAACCACAGCTTCCTGGCTGGCCTGAAGGACAGGCGTACCCTCGCCTATTCGGCGCTGTACTTCGGCCTGGTCTGCGGCATCTACGGCCTGGGCCTGTGGCTGCCGACGATCGTCAACGCCATGGGTAAGTTCAACACCGTCGAAGTCGGCTTCATCGTGCTTGTTCCGTACGCCATCGCGGCCGTCTTCGTCTATTTCTGGAGCAAGCGCTCGGACCGCACCGGCAACCGCGTCTGGCACGCGAGCATGAGCATGGTGCTCGCCGCCGTCGGACTTCTCGGATCCGGATTCCTGCTGCCGGTGAACGCCGTTCTGGCCATGGTCTTCCTGACGATCTCGGCGATGGGCATCTACTCCGCCATCGCGCCGTTCCTGGCCATGCCGTCCGCGGCCTTGACCGGCGCGGCCGCCGCCTCCGGCCTGGCCATGGTGAACTCGCTCGGCAACCTTGGCGGCTTCGTGGCGCCGTACGCCGTCGGCCTTCTCAAGGACGCAACCGGCAACAACCAGAGCGGACTGGTCTTCCTGGCCGCCTGCCTGGCCATCACCGCGCTGGCCACCTACCTCTACGCCCGCCGGCGACCCGAGGGTGTTGCCGCCAGGTTTTCCACTAAGGTCCGCACCAACGTTTCGCACCACAACCACTAGGAGCACGCCATGACTGAATCCACCCCGTTCCCGGCTGAACGCACCGCCGTGCTGACCGGCGCGGCCTCCGTGCGCGGCATCGGCCGCGCGGCGGCGGACCGCCTCGCCAGCCAGGGATGGTCCATCGCCATCCTGGACATCAATGCCGAGGACGCCAAGGCCGCGGCCGCCGAGATCGGAGCCAACCATTCGGTTAAAGCGATCGGCGTGGGCGCGGACGTTTCGGATGCCGGCTCCGTGGAACGGGCAATCACCGAGGTGGAGAAGTCCCTCCCGCCGATTGTCGGTCTTGCCAATATCGCCGGGATCAGTTCACCGACGCCGTTCATGGAGACAAGCGTCGAGGAATGGGACAAGGTCTTCGCCGTCAACATGCGGGGTACGTTCCTGGTTTCGCAGCGGGTGCTCAAGGGGATGATCGAGCGCAGGCTGGGACGCATCGTCAGCGTTTCCTCCATTTCCGCCCAGCGCGGCGGCGGCACGTACTCCAAGGTGGCCTACAGCGCCTCGAAAGCCGGGATCCTGGGCTTCACCCGTGCCCTTGCCCGCGAGGTGGGCGGATTCGGGGTCACCGTCAACGCGGTGGCACCGGGGCCGATCGACACGGACATCATGGGCGGAACGCTCTCCGAGGACCGCAAGGCGCAGATGTCCGAGGGCATCATGATGGGCCGGGTCGGAACCCGCGAGGAAGTGGCCGCACTGATCGCCTTCCTGCTGGGCGAAGATGCCGGCTACATCACCGCCGCGACCTACGACATCAACGGCGGACTGCAGGTCTCCTGACCCGGAACCGTCGCCGCGCAGCTGTCGCGGCCGGAAGGAACAACTATGATCCAGGATACGAAGCCGGACGCCAGGGCGCGCATCCGCGACTACCGCGCGGAAACCGGGCGCCGCATCGCGGTGCTCGACGACGATCCCACCGGCTCGCAGTCGGTGTACGGGGTCTGGGTGGTCACCGCGCTGGAAGCGGAGGAATACGAGGCCACCCTTGCCGCTCCCGGCTCAACGTGCTTCATCCTCACGAACACCCGCAGCCTCGACGAGGCCGACGCCGTCGCGCTCAATAAGGAGGCTGGCCGGGCGCTGTTCGAGCTGGAGCGCAGGCTCGGCACCCCGATCGACGTTGTCAGCCGCAGCGACTCCACCCTGCGGGGGCACGTCATTGCCGAGGTGAGCGCCCTCGATGAAGTCCGGCGGGAGGTGACCGGCCGCGGTTACGACGGCGTGCTGCTGGCGCCGTCGTACTTCGAAGCCGGCCGCTTCACCGCCGACGACGTTCACTGGGCGATGGTGGACGGGAAACCCGTGCCGGCGGGGGAGACCGAGTTCGCCGCGGATGCCACGTTCGGCTACGGCTCCTCCAATCTCAAGGATTTCATCGCCGAAAAGAGCGGCGGCACCATTCCCGCGGAGAAGGTGCTCAGTATCGGGCTGGACGACATCCGCAGCGGCGGGGCGGAGCGGGTGGCGCAGATCCTCCGGACGGCGACCGGGCTGCAGTTCATCGTCGTCAATGCGACCGAATTCGCCGATCTGGAGATCGTGGTGCTGGGCCTTGCGGAGGTC
>JBBRKU010000290.1:0-4087 GCA_038231735.1 Actinomycetales bacterium
ACCAGGATGCAACCCGAATCGGGGCAGAACACGATGTCGTCGGCGCCGGCCTTGCGGATATCCGCCAGGTCACCCGGGCTCAGCTGCATGCCGGATCCCTCGGAGGTCCCGTGGAATAGCCGGGCCGCGCCAATCCCGCGCTTGGAGAGAGTGCGCTCGTAGATTGCCAGCAGGCCCTCCTCGAAGGATTCCGCCAGCGCCTGCCGGTCTTTCAGCACGCCCTCGCGTTCGGCGGCAACCTCGGCCAGCTGGACATCCAGCCCGTCCCGGATTCCGGCCAGGGATCCAAGGATGTCATCAACGACGCCCTGCTGCTTGGCCTGCCGCTCGGTGGCCGCCTCCAGCCGCTCCATGATCTCCAGCTCAATGTCTTCGAGGTCCGAGCGCCGTTTGGCCAGCGATGCCAGATCGTGCTGCAGAGCCACCAGGTCCTTGGACAGGCCCGTGCCGCTGTTCAGTTTCGCCTCGTCGCGGGCGATCCGGGTGGCCACCTGCTCGACGTCCGTTTCGGACCGGGTGAGCTCCCGCTGGGTGTCCGCGAGTTCGGTACTGCGCAGAACCAGGTCGCTTTGGGCAACGGCCAGCCCCGCCTGCAGGTCGGACAGCCGCGGGTCCTCCCTCAGGACCCTGGCACGGTGGTTCAACTGCTTGATCTTGGCATCCAGTGCCTGCAGTTCAAGCAACCGTAACTGTTCCGCCGGTGCTGCCTTCGCCATCAAAATCCTCCCGCTGGAGGGCGGCCGCGCCGTGTGCGGCCACCCTTATACGTCCTAGACTACGTCCATCCCCCGCGGACTAGGTCCATCGCCGAAGGGACAGTCACGGTGTGAGGATGAAGTCCCAGGGATCGCTGTTGGTCTGGCTGACCCGCAATTCCACATCGAACTGCTGGTCCGCGAGCACATTGCCCAATGCCTGCGCTGCGGCAGGCAGCCATAGCCATTCACTGGCGAAGTGCGAGAGATCGATAAGGTAGGGCCGGCCATTTACCGCGGCTTCGCGTGCCTCCGAAGCAGGGTGATGGCGAAGGTCGGCTGTCACGTAGACGTCCGCCTGGCTGGCCCGGACGGCATCGAAGAGACCGTCGCCCGCGCCGCCGCAGACAGCAACGCGGCGGACCAGCCCCTGCCGGTCTCCCGCGACGCGTACGCCCCCGGCCACGGAGGGCAGGATGCTGAAGACGTGCTCGGCAAAGTCCCCAAGACTGACGACGGCGGCCAGCTGGCCGACGCGTCCGATCCCCTCCTCGGGGAGGCCGAGCTTGGCGGGGGTCAGCGGTTCCACTTCTTCCAGCCCAAGGGCATCCGCCAGCACATCGGATACCCCTCCGACGGCGCTGTCTCCGTTGGTGTGCACGGTCAGCAGGGCGCAACCGCCTTCTATCAGCCGGTGAACCGCCTGGCCCTTGCCGCTGGTGGCAGCCACGGAGTTGACACCCCTGAGCAGCAATGGGTGGTGTGTGATGAGCAGCTGGGCTCCCCAGTCCAGGGCTTCCTCAATGACTTCCAGGGTGGGATCAACGGCGAACATGATTCGTGCGACGGATGCGGAAGGCCTGCCGACCACCAGGCCGACGGCGTCCCAATCCTCGGCCAGCGACTCCGGCCAGAGTTCCTCCACTGCCAGCAGAATGTCCGCCAGCGACGGATTCCCGGCCGGTCCGGCCTCCTCCACCGTGAAGCCCCCGGTCATCCCCGCGTCAGGAACGCTGAGGCCGATTTCGGTGGGTTCCCCCGCTCCGGCCGGCCCCGCGTCGGTTCCCGAACCCTCCCCGTCCGCCGGTTCGGAGTGACCGCCTTCGGGCTGGCCTTCGGGCTGTTGTTCTGGCTGTCGTTCGGGCTGTTCTTCGCGCTGTTTTTCGCCAGCGTCCGGTGCGCTCGGTCCACTGTCCTGCGCGCCAGCACCGCCGTCGCCCGCTCTCTCAACCGGTTCCATAGTCTTATTCTTACCCCATGGTCCCGCCGCTTGAGGGAAAATGTCTGGTCGATTCTGGTCTGGGCCGATTCTGGTCTGGGCCGATTTGCCAGGCAGGCATCCCGTCGGGTTGTCGGTCCTTGCCCGTAAGATCCCCGTAAGGTTGGCCGGGAATCTTCTGGCTGCTCCGGACATTGATACAAGGCATGAAGACTTTTGTACTCGGTGGCGGTTGTTTTTGGTGTTTGGATGCGGTTTATCAAGTGACAAGGGGTGTGAAGGAGGTGGTTTCCGGCTATACCGGCGGCCACGTGCGCAATCCCAGTTATGACCAGATCTGTTCGGGAACCACCGGGCATGCTGAGGTGGTGGCCGTGACGTTCGATGAGACCGTGATCCCCGAGGACGTCATTCTTGACCTGTTCTTCGTCTCCCATGACCCGACCACGCTGAACCGCCAAGGTTACGACGTCGGCACCCAGTACCGCTCGTCCATGTTCTACACGGACGCCGAGCAGGAGGAAGTCTTCCGTGCGGCGATCAAGCGAAACCAGGAACATTGGAGCCGTCCGATTGTCACGGAGGTTTCGCCGCTGCCGGAGATCTTCCCGGCGGAGCACTACCATCAGGATTTCTACGGCAAGTACCCGGAGCAGGGTTACTGCCAGGTGATCATCAATCCGAAGCTGGCCAAGGCTCGGAAATATTACTCTTCGTGGCTAACGGCTTAGTCCCGCAGGCGGCGCTTGGTTAGGCTGACATTAGCTATGCCAGCATTAATTAGTCCCTCAGAGAATAGGTAGCACTTCATGGCCCCGATTTACGACGACGTTACCCAGTTGGTCGGCAGCACCCCACTGGTGCGCCTGAACCGCCTCACCGAAGGCCTGGACGCGACGGTGGCCGTCAAGCTGGAGTTCTACAACCCGGCGCACAGCGTTAAGGACCGGATCGGCGTCGCGATCGTCGACGCCGCCGAGCTGTCCGGAGATCTGAAGCCCGGCGGAACGATCGTCGAGGGCACCTCGGGCAACACCGGCATCGCCTTGGCCATGGTCGGAGCGGCCCGCGGCTACAAGGTCATCCTGACGATGCCGGAAACCATGTCCACCGAGCGCCGCGTGATGCTTCGCGCCTACGGCGCGGAGATTGTGCTCACCCCGGGGTCGGAGGGGATGCGCGGAGCCGTGGACAGGGCGCGCGAAATTGTGTCCAGCACGGAAAACTCCATCTGGGCGCAGCAGTTCGCCAACCCGGCGAACGTGGAAATCCACCGGACCACCACGGCCGAGGAAGTCTGGGAGGACACCGACGGCCAGGTGGACATTTTTGTGGCCGGGATCGGCACCGGCGGCACCATCACCGGCGTCGGACAGGTGCTCAAGAAGCGCAAGCCCGAGGTGAGAATAGTCGCCGTCGAGCCTAAGGATTCCGCGATCCTCAACGGCGGTGCACCCGGCCCGCACAAGATCCAGGGCCTGGGAGCCAACTTCATTCCCGAGGTGCTGGACCAGGATGTCTACGACGAGGTGCTGGATGCCACGCTGGAGGACTCCGTCGCCACAGCCCGTGCGCTGGCCACCCAGGAAGGCATCCTGGGCGGGATTTCCGCAGGGGCTGCCGTGTGGGCCGCACTGGAGCTGGCCAAGCGGCCGGAGAACGCCGGTAAGCTGATTGTGGCTGTGGTTCCGGACTTCGGCGAGCGTTACATTTCCACCGTGCTCTACGACGACATCCGCAGCTAGCCACCAATCCGCAGCCACGCACCGCCCGCCGGCCGGCAGCCAGGTACAACCGAAAGAAGCCTGTGACCCTACTCGTTCGAGCCTACGCACGGTTGCGCGAAGACCTCGAAGCCGCCCGGTCCCATGACCCGGCGGCTCGCGGTTCCGTGGAGAACTTCTTCATCTACTCCGGGCTGCACGCCATCTGGATTCACCGGCTGACGCACAAGATGTGGTCCCGTCCGGGGCTGAGGTTTCCGGCCCGGGCGCTGTCCCAGCTGGCGCGTTTTGCCACCGGCATCGAGATCCACCCCGGCGCAACCATCGGGCGGCGGTTCTTCATTGACCACGGGATGGGCGTGGTGATCGGGGAGACGTCGGAAATCGGCGAAGACGTCATGATCTATCACGGCGTGACCCTGGGCGGCCGATCGCTGGCGAAGGTCAAG
>JBBRKU010000291.1:0-4072 GCA_038231735.1 Actinomycetales bacterium
CAGCGATACGGCCGTCTTGCCGGCCGCACCCGCCGCTGGAGCTGCCGGGACACCGCAGGCGTCCGCCTGGGTCCGGTCCCAGGCATCGCCGGCGCTGGAGCGGCGCACACCGTAGTCCGCCGCCGTCGCCGGGTCCGCGACCAGGTGGAAGGCCGCCGCGCCGGTGATGGCGACGGTGACAAGATCGCCGGGGCGGGGCGTTTCGGCGCCCTCGGGAACACTGAAATGGACCAGCCGCTGGTCCTGGGACCGGCCGGACAGCCGGTGCGTCTGGGCCGACTTGCGGCCGGACTGCGCGGTGACCATCACCTCTACCCGCCGGCCCACCTGCTTAGCGTTCTCCTCGGCAGCGATCCTGTCCTGCAGCGCCGTGAGCCGCTCAAAGCGTTCCTGGACCACAGCCTTGGGCAGCTGGTCCGGCAGCTCGGCCGCGGGGGTCCCCGGCCGTTTGGAGTACTGGAAGGTGAACGCGGTGGCAAAGCGTGCCTTCTCCACCACGTCGAGCGTGGCCTGGAAGTCATCCTCGGTTTCGCCCGGGAAGCCGACGATGATGTCCGTGGAAATGACCGCGTGCGGCATGCGCTCCCGCACCTTGTCCAAAATGCCCAGGAACTTCGCGGACCGGTAGGACCGCCGCATGTCCTTGAGCACCTTGTCCGAGCCCGACTGCAGGGGCATGTGCAGCTGCGGCATGACATTGGGCGTCTCCGCCATGGCATCGATGACGTCGTCGGTGAAGGCCGCCGGATGCGGGCTGGTGAAGCGGACCCGTTCCAGGCCCTTGATGCCGCCGCACGCGCGCAGCAGTTTGCTGAAGGCCTGCCGGTCCCCGAATTCAACGCCGTAGGAGTTCACGTTCTGCCCCAGCAGCGTAACCTCGATGGCGCCGTCGTCGACCAGCGCCTGGATTTCCGCCAGGATTTCACCGGGGCGCCGGTCCCGTTCCTTGCCGCGCAGCGACGGGACGATGCAGAAGGTGCAGGTGTTGTTGCAGCCCACGGAGATACTGACCCAGCCGGAGTAGACCGAATCGCGCTTAGTTGGCAGGGTGGAGGGGAAAACCTCCAGGGATTCCAGGATCTCCAGCTGCGCCTCGCTGTTGTGCCGCGCGCGCTCCAGCAGGGCCGGCAGGGAACCGACGTTGTGGGTGCCGAAGACGACGTCTACCCACGGCGCCTTCTTCAGGATCGTGTCGCGGTCCTTCTGCGCCAGGCAGCCGCCGACGGCAATCTGCATCCCGGGATTGGCCTCCTTGACGTGGGCCAGCATGCCCAGGTTCCCGTACAGCTTGTTGTCCGCGTTCTCCCGCACCGCGCAGGTGTTGAAGACGACGACGTCGGCGTGGCCGTCGTCGGGCAGGTCCTTCGGCGCCTGCACCAGGCCGGCACTTTCCAGCAGGCCCGCCATCCGCTCGGAATCGTGGACATTCATCTGGCAGCCGAAGGTGCGCACCTGGTAGGTGCGCCGGGCTGCCGCCGGCCCCGCTGCGAATTCGGCTGCGGTTTCGGCTGCCGGATCTATGGTCGTGGCGGAGGATTCAACGCCGGGAATGGTCAGGCTCACCCATCAAGCTTAAGACCTGCGCCGCCGGGCGTTAACCACAGGCGCCGACGAGGGTGCCGGTGCGAGCTTGGTTTAGTACCAGTTGTTGGATTGCTCGTGGCCCCAGGCCCCGCACGGCGAACCGTAGCGGTCCCGGATGTAGCCAAGGCCCCAGTCAATCTGGGTCCGGTAATTGCTGAGCCAGTCGCTGCCGGTGCTGGAGTACTTGCTCGGCAGCAGGGCCTGGGCTATGCCGTACGCCCCGCTGGACATGTTGGTGGCGTTCGTCTGCCATCCGGACTCCTGGTTCCACAACTGGACCAGGCACGGCATCTGGTCCCCGCCCCAGCCGTAGGCCCCCATCCGCGCGGCGGCATAGTCCTGCGCCCCGCCGGGGTTGTTGACCTCGTTGCCGGGAATATTGGGCAACAGGACATTGACGGGTATGTAGCCGCTGCCCTGATCGGGGACCGGAGCGTTCGCGGCGGCCTGGGCAGCCTGCGCGGCCGCGGCTGCCTGCTGGCGGGCCTGTTCCTCGGCGGCCCGGCGCTTGGCCTCCTGGGCTGCCTGGTACGCCGCCAGGGCAGCCTGTCCCTGCCGGTATTGGTCCTCGACGGCGGCGCTGGTCCCCTTCAGGGACGCGAGCTGGGCAGTCAGGGTCTGATCCTGCTGTTTTTGCTGCGTGATCTGGCTGTCCATGGCCTTCTGGGCTGCCTCGGCCGCGTCCAGCTTCGCCTTGGCCGCACCGGCCAGCCGCTCCCGCTCGGCCTTGGCAGCCTCCTGCTGGTCGGTCAGAGCCTTGGCGACACCTTCAGCCGCGCGGGAGTCGTTGAACAGAGCCGTCGTCTTCTCGGTAACGATCCGCATCACGTCCAGCCGCTGCAGGCTGTCTTTGGACCCGATGGCGTCGAGGGCAACAAAGATCCCCAGATTGGCACCGCCGGCCTTGTAGGTCTGGGCGGCCAGGGCACCGGATTCCTTCTTGTACTGGGCCACCTGCGCATTTGCCCGCTGGGTCTGCGCCGTCAGCATGTCCACCTTGGCGCTGGCCGTGTCCAGGGCGGATTTGGCCACCGCATAGTCTGCAGCCGACCGGACCGCCGCATTGCCAAGTTCTTCGGCCTGCGCCTGCAGCCCGTCCAACAGGGCCTTGATCTTCGTGACCTCCTCCGCCTTGCTGGCCTCGTTCTGCTGCGCGTTCTGCACATCCTGCCAGGACGGAAAACCACTGGGCGGCGCGTCGTTACCCGCCACTGCTGGCGCCGCCAGCGATCCCGACAGCACCATGGCGCCCGCGAGTAATCCCGACGTGACGGCAAGTTCTAATTTCAACCTGAGCCTGAACATATGCCGCCCAGCCTAGCGCCTCGGTTGCCGATCTTCGGTTAAGGCAACCTCGAAACACCGACGCTCAGCTTTCACCGGCCTCGACGAACTGGCCAACTTCCTCATCCACGAGCCGGAAGGCCAAGGCGGGCGGATAGCCCTTTCGGGCCAGCATGCTGACGAGGCGGCGGACGATTTTGTCCCGTTCGGGACGTTCCGCGAGCCCCATGGTGGGACGCAGCTTCCGGCGGATCAGGGCGACGGCGGCGGCGCGCTCGTCCTCGTCCGACACCTGGCAGAGGGCCTCCTCGGCCAGGTCGTCGGCGATTCCCTTCTCCGACAGCTCCCGCTTCAGTGCCCCGCGCGCCAGGGACCGCGTCTGTGCCCGGCTGCGGACCCACATCTGGGCGAACTCGGCATCATCGATCAGCTGGACTTCCTCAAAACGGTCCAGCACCGCCTCCGCCACATCCTCGGGTACGTTCCGCTCCGCCAGCTTCCGTGCCAGTTGCAGCCGACTCTTAGGGGAACTGGTCAGCTGCCGCAGCACGATTGCCCGCGCTACGGCAGCCGGATCCGCATCCGGATCAAGCTCAGGTGCAGGTTTCCCCCTGGCCATCGATTAATGACGGCTCAGAAGCCGTCGGCTGCCTTGAGTTTAGGTGCCGCTTCTTCCGCTGCCGCCGGCTTTACCCCAACGCCCAGCTTCTCCTTGATAAGACGCTCCAGCTCTTCGGCCAGCTCGGGGTTGTCGCGCAAGAAGCGCCGAGAATTTTCCATACCCTGGCCCAGCTGGTCACCGTCATAGGTGAACCAGGATCCGGACTTCTTGATGATGCCGTGCTCCACACCCATGTCGATGATCCCGCCTTCGCGGGAAATGCCCTGACCGTAGATGATGTCGAACTCCGCAATCTTGAAGGGCGGCGCCATCTTGTTCTTGACGATCTTGGCCTTGGTGCGGTTACCGACGGAATCCGCACCCTCTTTCAGCGTTTGGATGCGGCGCACATCGATGCGGATGGAGGCGTAGAACTTCAGCGCCTTGCCGCCCGTGGTCGTCTCGGGGCTGCCGAAGAAGACACCGATCTTTTCACGGAGCTGATTGATGAAGATCGCCGTGGTCTTGGTCTGGCTCAGCCGGCCGGTGATCTTGCGCAGGGCCTGGCTCATCAGACGCGCCTGCAGGCCGACGTGGCTGTCA
>JBBRKU010000292.1:0-4072 GCA_038231735.1 Actinomycetales bacterium
CCGGGCGATGCGCCAGGAGCCCGACGTGGTGCGCGGATCCAGCCACGCCATCTGGTTGAACGCTTCCCACTCGTTGTTGACGTAATCCTCATCGCGCAGGCAAGGACCTGCCTCAAGGCAAACGACCTTGACCCCTTTTTGCACCAGTTCGTGGGTCAGGGTTCCGCCGCCGGCCCCCGAACCGATCACGACGACGACGGCGTCATCGTCGAGTTCAAAGCGTGCGGATTCAGCTTCTGCCTCCACAGTCATGACTGTGCACCTCCCTGCAGGGGCTTGCCTTCGAGCCCGGTACCGGCATCGGCGGATGGACCGGCGGCTTTCGCGGCGGCCGAGCCGCCCGAGCCCTCCCTGCTTGGCGGTGCGGCAACTGTGTACGCCAGCGGACCCCTGTCCGGCAGGGCCTCGTCGGTCTCCTCTATCCGCGGAGCGGGCAACCAGTCCAGATCATCGAATCCGTGGTTGAGGTAGCCGCCCTTGGAGAAGGACTCGCCCTCGTAGCCGAGGGCGGCCCACACCTCGGGATCGTCATACAGGTTCAGCACGGTGGTGCGGCGGATGAACCCGAAGAAATCCAGATCCGAGACACGGCGCAGCGCCGCCAGCGCCCGGTCCGGCGGCAGGTCCAGAAAGGGCTCTTCGGAATGTGACCCGAGCGAGATCAGGCCCTGGGTCAGGATCACCCGGAACCAGGTCGAGCCTTCCGCCTCGGACACAATCGTGTCCCTCATGCGCCGGTAGGCTGCGTCCGGGATGTTCTTGTGCGGGAAGGCCACCCGGATGATCCGCTCCAGGATGTCCTTGGCCTCTTTGGAGAACGTGGTTTCGTTGAGGGTTGGATATTTAGCTGGGAACGACACTGTTCTTACCTCCTGGTTGTTACTTGCCGGGCACGAGGATGCCGCGGCCCACCAATGTGCCCGAATCGAGGTCGTGTATGGCCTGGACCGCGTCCGCCAGATCGTAGGTCCGGGTGTGCAGTTTCACCTTTCCCTTGGCCGTCAGGATCATGAGTTCCACCAGATCGTGGTACGTGCCCACAAGATTTCCGACGACGTTTATCTCGCGGGAGATGACCTCGATGATGTCGATGTTGATGGTGCCGCCGTAGCCGATTGAGTAGTAGCTGCCGCGGTTGCGCAGCATGGCCAGACCCTGTTTCTCGGTTCCGTGTTCACCAACGAAGTCAAAGACAACGTGCGCTCCTCCGCTGGTCGCCTCCCGCACGGCATCGGCAGCTGCGGACTTCGGGTTGATGACGTTGTCCGAGCCCAGCTCCTTGGCCAGCTCCAGCGCCGCCTGGGAGGTATCCACCACGGTGATGGCGGCGGCGGTGAGCGCCTTGAGCGACTGGACGCCGATGTGGCCAAGACCGCCGGCGCCAATGACGACTGCCTCGGCGCCAGGCGGCAGCAGCGGGACAGCCTTCCGCACGGCGTGGTACGCGGTCAGGCCGGCGTCGGCCAGGGCAGCAATGTCCACCGGTTTAAGGGACGGATCCAGCTTCACCACGGCCCGGGCGTTGGTCTTCATCAGTTCCGCCATCCCGCCGTCCACGTTCAGGCCGGGAAAGGTGGCGTTTTCGCAGTGCGAGTCCTGGCCTTCGCGGCAGGGCAGGCAGAGTCCGCAGGTAACCAGAGGGTGCATGATGACGGTGTCCCCGACCGCGACATTAGTGACGGCGGAGCCGACCTCCCGCACCCAGCCGGCGTTCTCGTGGCCGATGATGTACGGCAGGCTTGGATGCTGGATATGGTCCCATTGGCCCTCGATGATGTGCAGATCCGTGCGGCACAGCCCTGCGGCACCCACTTCAACGAGGACATCCCATGGTCCCGTGATGGTTGGCTCATCGACCTCGTCGAGGTGCGGGTCCTCGTGGTACTTGTGCACGCGGACAGCTTTCATGGCGCACTCCTCCGTTCAACCAAGCCGGGTACTCCCAGTCTGGCCCGGACAGGGCGCCGGGCCAATGGTGGTTATCAGAGAGTGATAATTGCCAACGGTGGCTGGTCTCTGGGAGGCTGTTCCTCCCGCACCTCCGCGGCCTTGCCGACGTTCGCGCAAGCTGTGATGTAAACCATAATCCTTGTTTTCAAATTGGTCAACCGGTTGATTACATTAGTTACCGCTAGACGGTTCGCTGGTTGTTAGGCTTGGGCCGTGAGCACAAGCGAGGCCAATCTGGCGACCGAAGATATCAGAGCGGCACTGGGCACCATCGATACCGGATCCGCCGTTTCCGAGGTTGCCGAGCGTCTGATGGCCTACTTCACCGGCGGGCACATTCCGGCCGGCACCCGGCTTCCCTCCGAGCGCCAGCTCTCCGCGTCCTTGGGGGTGGGACGCTCCGCCGTTCGGGAGGCCCTCGCCGCCCTCGAAATCCTGGGAATCGTCATTGTCCGTCCCGGGTCCGGCACCTACCTCCGTGGCGGTATCTCGGAACTGCTGCCCCGCACGCTGAGCTGGGGACTCATGCTAGGGGAGCCCCGTACCCGGGAACTCGTGGAGCTGCGCAGCGGGCTTGAGATCCAGGCCGTCGAACTCGCCGCCGAGCGGCTGAGCGACGAAGCCCTGGAACGGCTTGCGGATTATGTTCGGGCCATGAAGGACAGCGGCGCAGACTTTCCGGCGTTCGTCGAAGCAGACTCACTATTCCACCGCGACATTGCCGTCGGCTCGGGAAATCAAGTTCTGCAGGAGCTGCTGCAGAGCATCCGATCCCTGCTGCGGATTTGGGTGGACCGCGCCCTGCACGATGAAACGCATGCCGCAATCGCCGTCAAAGAGCACGCGGAGGTGCTGGAGGCCCTGAAGAGCCGGGACGGAAAGGCTGCCGCATCAGCCATGCGCCGGCACATGGGCTCCGCCTCCCGCCGCCTCTTAGCGGACCTTGACGCGCCGTCGTCGGAAGCGGGAAGGTGAAGGAACCGTTTCCTGACCGGCAACCGTGCCTTTTCCGTTGAATCCGACCCCGGACTCATGCATGGAAAGGACCAACAGCTAGAGGATACGGGCATCGACGCCCCCTCAACGAGGAGCTCCCTTGGCCATCAGCCCGCACCCCGCATCCGGCACTGATCTCGCCATGCGCAAGCGCGTGATGCGCAAGGTTGCATGGCGGCTGTCCCCCT
Source organism: Actinomycetales bacterium (assembly GCA_038231735.1). GTDB lineage: Bacteria > Actinomycetota > Actinomycetes > Actinomycetales > Micrococcaceae > Arthrobacter_M. The sequence goes on from JBBRKU010000292.1 coordinate 3,135, forward strand.
TTCTGGGCCTTCTGTACTTCATCAACTACCTGGACCGCACCAACATCGCGTTCGCCGCCCCGCACGGCATGAACGAGGCCTTGGGATTCACCGCCAGTACCTTCGGCCTGGCCTCCGGCCTGTTCTTCGTCGGCTACCTCCTGCTCGAGGTGCCCAGCAACCTGGCCCTGCACAAATTCGGTGCCCGCCGCTGGATTTCCCGGATCATGGTCAGCTGGGGCATCATCGCCACCATCATGACCTTCGTCCCCAACGCCGGCGTCATGTATCTGCTGCGCTTCCTGCTGGGCGTGGCGGAGGCGGGCTTCTTCCCCGGGATCATTTTGTACCTGACCTTCTGGTTCCCCAAGCGCGAGCGCGCCCGCGCCGTGGCCCTGTTCATGCTCGCAATCCCGCTCTCCTCCGCCATCGGCTCGCCGCTCTCCGCCTGGCTGATCGACCAAGGCCACCGGGTGCTCTTCGGCCTGGACGGCTGGCGTTTCATGTTCCTGGTCGAGGGCCTGCCCGCCGTCGTCGTGGGCGTGATCTGCTGGTTCTTCCTGACCGACCGCCCCGCCAGCGCGAAATGGCTCGACGACGACGAGCGCACCTGGCTGCAGCAGGAAATGGACACCGAGGATGCGCAGACCGCCAAGCGCTACCACGTCTCCATCTGGCAGGCCCTGACCCAGCCGCGCACTTGGGCGCTGGCGTTCGTCTACTTCGGCATTGTGTATGGCCTGTACGCCGTCAGCTTCTTCCTGCCGACCATCATCGCCGGCTTCAAGAAGGAGTTCAACACCGACTTCTCCGTGCTGCAGCAGGGCTTCATCGTTGCGATCCCGTTCGTCTTCGGCTGCTTCTCCATGTACTTCTGGGCCCGGCACGGCGACCGGACCCGCGAGCGGGTCTGGCACGTGGCCATCCCCACCATTGTCGGCGGCATCGCCATCCCGATC
>JBBRKU010000293.1:0-4050 GCA_038231735.1 Actinomycetales bacterium
ACATTTGGCGCTGCAGTACTGGGATCAACTCTCCAACACGGACGCGGCTGCAGTCCTGGACCGCAGGGTGGGGACGGCAGCCCGGGAGTTGAAAGCCGCTCGGGTTGCACTCACCACTGTTTTGGTGAGGGAAATGATGAAGGCACCCCCGCCGGCCGGCACGGCGGCCCGACCCGCAGGTTCGCGGGAGTTCAGTGAAACCGGAACTGGACCAGTAGCGAACGGACTTCGCATTCTTGACCCGGCGGCCCCAGCCGCCACGGGGCAGACCGCATCCGCAGCGGGTGCGTCTGTGGGCGAACTGGCCGCACAGGTGCTGGCCAAGATCGCCGAAGATGGCGCAGTATTCAGCGATGCGGTGCTTCCGCCGTTGAGGACGTCCAAAGATGGGCCCTCGCGCCGGAAGTTGCTGCCCCTTGCTGCTGTTCTGGCAGGTGTGGCGGCCATCTCCCTGGCGGCCGCCACGATGCTGACCCAATCCGGTGGGATGGGCGCCGCACCCTCACCGGGCGCTGGCCGCCAGGAATCAGGACCTCAGGCCACCGTCGGTGCCAGCGACGGAATCGCTGTTCAGCCGGGGCCGGGTGCGTCGAGACCGAGCCCGTCCGAGCGCCAGTATGGACCATTTGATGAGCTGCGGCGTTTCTTCGCCTTAAACAAGACGGTCTCGTTCGATGTGCCGGCGGGCTGGTATGTCCTGTCGACGGACGAGTTTAACGGTCCCGTGCCGCAGCTCGACGCCAGGGTCTTCAATGAGCGGGGCGCCCTGACGGCCGAGCTTCAGGTCGGATCCATCTCGTGGACCGTAGCCAGCTGTTCCGCGGACTATCAGTACTCCGCCTTGGATTCCGCTGGCGTGCCGGACATTGCCAGCACGGAGAAAGGACACGCTCCGGAATTCGTCTACCGGACGGTGCAGGGTGACAAAGCCGGCGACAAGGTCACGGCCTCGCTCGGCATCACGGACGGCACCTCCTCGATAGGGAGTGGCGGCGGTTGCCCGCAGGTCAATGTAGGTTCCGCTGAAGTCCGAGGATTCGGTTATCAATATTCATTTGCAGACCAGGTCGGCGTGTTCCCGGACGGTACCCTTCCGATCAACGACTACGGCGCTCCGCTGCACGTCTTTGACACGATGGACCAGGCTAGGGCCTTCATGATGACGGATGAGTACCAGACGCTCAAACGGATGCTGACGTCGTTGAGGATGGTCGCTTTGGACTCGGTTGCCGGGGGGTGAATCCGTCGTCATTGATCCGCAAACCGGACGAGTCGTCGGTGCCGGCTACTGACCCGCGGCGGGCGGGTGGGCAAAGCGTCCCGGCGGGGTTAGGCTGAAAGGTAGATTTCGGCCCAGGAACGGGAACCATGCTGGCAGAGCGGGACAACGATTTCGTCGCGGAACAATTGGCGAATTTCGGTCCCGTCTTGGACTTTTTCCGCCGCCGGCTGAGTTCCAGCCGTGATGCGCTCCACGCCACGGAAACGGTCTTTCGGCTCTCCGCGCTTCAAGACGGGACGGCCGAGTCATCCCGGCTGACGTGGCTGCTCTTCCAGGCCCGTGCCTTGTGGCTCAACGGTTCAACGGGTTCACCGCGGACCGTTTTCAGCAGACCGGCCGCGGACCCTGCCGATCTGTCGGCGCGGCTGGCCCGGTTGCGGCCGGAGGACCGTGAGCTGCTGATGCTGGGGTATTGGGACCGGCTGGCGCCAAGGGAACTGGCAGGCCTGCTCGGTCGCCGTCCGTGGCTGGTTTCGTTCCGGTTGCGCCGCGCGTGGGGAGCCTTGGCCGGGACCGAATCAGCCGGTTCGGGTGTCCGGGGCTTCGTCCGGACCGGGAGCGGACCGGTGGCTGATGCCTTGCAAGAGTTGGACCCGGCCGCTGCTGACGCCGAAGATGACCCCGCCGCTGACCTTGCGGCGCTCGCCCGGCGGACGCTGAAGAGAATAGACGACGACGGTGCCGTCTTCAGCGACAGCGGCGGAACCGCCCTCAAGCCGGCCACCCGGACCAGGAGGCGATGGCCGGTGGTAGCCGGCGCCGTCGGCCTGGTGGCCCTCCTGGCACTGGCCGCCGCCATCGTCAACGGGCTGTCGGTCCCCGGCGGAAAGGACCTGCCGGAGCCGGCCTCGGCGGCGTCGGCGGGGCCCGCATCCACGGCGCCGGATCATGCACGGCCGGAGCCTGTCGGGCCAGCGGACTGCGCCATCCGGAACATTTCGGCGGTCGCGGGGACAAAACTGTTCACGAACCGCGACCTGACCTCCCATCCGGAATATTTCACCCTGTTTGCCTGTGCGGGAGGATGGATGGCCTTCGCCGTCAGTCTGGAGGGCGAGCCGCATTTGCCGGCCCCGGGACCGGAGACCTCGTTCTTCCTCGCCAAGCTGGACGCCGACAGCCATTACATCTTCGATTCCCGGCAGCCCTACTCGGTTATGGCCGGCTGGCAGACCGTCGGCCCCTGGGCCGGAGAGCTGGGGCGGGGGTTATCGGCGCCGGAGCTGATGGACCGGCAGTTTGAAATCAAGGGCGCCCCGGTGTCGCTGCGCGGACAGCTGGTGGGCGACGGGCTCTAAGCTGGGGTGATGAGCGCTGCTGCCGTCACTCTATGCTTTCTCCTCCGGGACACTCCTGCCGGACAGGAAGTCCTGCTGGGAACCAAGAAAACGGGCTTCGGCGCCGGCAAGGTGGTGGGCGTCGGCGGCCATCTGGAGGCCGGCGAAACCGCGGAGGAAGCCATCTGCCGCGAGGTTGCCGAGGAAATCAGCGTCGGTATTGGTCCCGGCGACCTGGTCCCGGCGGGAACGGTTGAGTTTGTCTTCCCCGCCCGGCCGGAATGGGACATGTTCACCACCGTATTCCTGGCCTGGAGCTGGTCGGGGGAACCCGTGGAGAGTGACGAGATAGCCCCCGAGTGGCATCCGGTCAGCCTGCTGCCCCGCGAGCGGATGTGGGCGGATGCCGAGCACTGGCTGCCGGCGATGCTCGCGGGCGGCCGGCTGGCCGTCCGGGTGGTGCTCAACGAGGACAATGAGACGGTCGCGGAAAGCGTCTTCGGGCTCTGGACCGGCTGACCTCCGCAGAAGCCGCGGCGGCCGCCGAAGCGGCCGCCGCGGCGGCCCGGTCTTTGGGCACGTGCCGGTCGTCCAAGCCGTCGTACAGGCTCAGCGGCCGGATCAGCGAATTCGACTCCAGCTGCTCCATGATGTGCGCCGTCCAGCCGGTGATCCGGCTGGCAACGAAGAGCGGGGTGAAGGTCCGGGTGTCGAAGCCCATCAGGTGGTATGTGGGCCCGGCCGGGTAGTCCAGATTGGGTTTGATGTTCTTGGCCTGGCCCATCCCGGCTTCCAGCGCGTCATAGAGTTCGCCCAGGTCCGGCCGGTTGTAATGCTGGAGCATCGCATCCAGCGCCGCCTTCATGGTGGGAACCCGGGAATCGCCGTTCTTGTAGACCCGGTGGCCGAAGCCCATGATCTTCTTCTTGTTGGCAAGAGCATCCGCCAGCCAGGCCGTTGCATGGCCGGAAAGATCCTTCCCGCCAGCGTCCGCCATGATTTCCTCGAAGGTGTGCATCACCGCCTCGTTGGCGCCGCCGTGCAGCGGTCCCTTGAGCGCGCCGATCGCGCCGGTGACCGCCGAATGCAGGTCCGCCAGCGTTGAAGTGATCACCCGCGCTGTGAAGGTGGAGGCGTTGAAGGAGTGCTCGGCATAGAGCACCATGGAGGTGTTGAACGCCTCAACCACCTCCGGCGCAGCCTCCTCGCCGAAGGTCATGTAGAGGAAGTTCGCCGAATAGCCCAGATCCTCGCGCGGCGCCACAGCTTCCACCGGCTTGCCGTCCGCGTGCCGGCGCCGCTGGTCGTAGGCGACGACGGCGGGCATCGCGGCAAAGAGGTCAATGGACTTCTTCATGTTGGCCTCGCGGGAGCTGTCCTCCGCCAACGGATGCGAGCCGCCAATGACCGAGGCCGCGGTGCGGCAGACATCCATCGGGTGCGACGTCAGCGGCAGCAGGTCGACGGCGGCCTTGACGTTGGGCTGCAGCT
>JBBRKU010000294.1:0-4046 GCA_038231735.1 Actinomycetales bacterium
ACGGCGGCGAGGAATCGCCGACGGGCCTCGCCACAGCCCCGGGCCGGGTGCACTGATGGCCTGGAGAATGCCGGCGGAAACCGCACCGCAGGCCCGGATCTGGATGGCCTTCCCGCCCGGCGGATACACCCTCGGCGACACGCCGGAGCAGGCGCATGCCGCCCGCGCCACGTGGTCCGCCGTCGCGAATGCCGCCGTCGGCTTTGAGCCCGTCACCATGGTGGTGGCCCCGGACGACGTCGAAACGGCCCGCGGCTACCTCTCCGCCGAGGTGGACCTGCTGGTGGCGCCGCTGGATGACGCCTGGATGCGGGACATCGGCCCGTCCTTTGTTCTCGGCAGTGAGACCGACGACGACGGCGGCGTGCCCCGCCTCGGCGCCGTTGACTGGGTTTTCAACGGCTGGGGCCAGCAGGACTGGGCCAGCTGGGGAAAGGATTCACTGATCGGCGCCAAGGTGGGCCGCTGGTCCGGCGCCGAACTGGTGGATTCACCGCTGGTCAACGAGGGCGGCGGCATCCAGGTGGATGGGGAGGGAACCGTGCTGGTGACCGAGACCGTCCAGCTGGACCCGTTCCGCAATCCCGGGATGACCAAGGCCGACGTCGAGGCGCAGCTGGCGCGCACCATCGGCGCCCGGAAGGTGATCTGGCTGCCGCGCGGCCTGACCAGGGATGCCGAGCGCTACGGGACCCGCGGGCATGTGGACATCGTCGCCGCGATCCCCAGCCCGGGTACCCTGCTGGTCCACCGCCAGAACAATCCGGAGCACCCGGACTACGCCGTGAACGCGCAGATCATAGATTTCCTGGGCACCACCCGGGATGCCGCAGGCCGTACCTGGAGAATCATCGAGGTCCCGGCACCGGAAACCATTACCGACGAGGAGGGGTATGTGGACTACAGCTACATCAACCACCTCGTCGTCAACGGGGGCGTCATCGCCTGCAGTTTTGCAGATCCGATGGATGACAAGGCACTCGCCATACTCGCCGAAGCCTACCCGGGCCGCCGCGTCGTCAGTGTTGACGCGCGCGAGCTTTTTGCCCGCGGCGGAGGCATCCACTGCATCACCCAACAGGAGCCACTGCTTCCCCAGAAAGGCCTATCATGAGCCAAATGACCAGCCAAGATCCGCCGTCGGGCACTCCGGTCGCGGACCAGCACCAGCAGGCCGGGCGCCCGGGCCCGCACCCCGAGCCGCACGACGCCGCCGGAACCAGGCACGGCATCACCGGCAAGGGCCTCAAGGGCGGCCAGCTCGGTCTCCTGGCCGTCGTCGTCCTGGGCATTTCCTCCGTGGCGCCGGCCTACAGCCTGACCAGCTCGCTGGGCCCCACCGTCAACGCCGTGGGCGTGCAGTTGCCGGCGATTTTCATCATCGCGTTCATCCCGATGATCCTGGTGGCCTTCGCCTACCGCGAGCTCAATGCCGACTCGCCGGACAGCGGCACCACCTTCACCTGGGCCACCAAGGCGTTCGGACCGTTTGTCGGCTGGATGGGCGGCTGGGGGCTGCTGGCCGCGAACATCATTGTCCTCTCCAACCTGGCCGGCGTGGCTGTGGATTTCTTCTACCTCTTCCTGGCGCAGGTCTTCAACAATCCGGCGCTGGCGGACCTGACAAGCAATAAGGCGCTGAACATCGCCACCTGCCTGGCCTTCGTGGCGCTGGCCGTCTGGGTCAGCTACCGCGGCCTGCACGCGACGAAGCTGGTGCAGTACAGCATGGTCGGCTTCCAGGTCCTGGTGCTGGGCCTGTTTATCGTCATGGCCATCACGCACGCTACCTCCGGCGATACGGCCACCGCCATCGCCTTCAGCTGGGACTGGTTTAACCCCGCCAAGATCTCCGGCTTCGACCAGTTCGCCGCCGGTATGTCGCTGGCCGTCTTCGTGTACTGGGGCTGGGACGTCTGCCTGACGGTGAACGAGGAGACCAAGGGCGGCAAAGGGACCGCCGGCAAGGCAGGGACGACGACGGCGGTCGCGGTCCTGGGGCTCTACATCGCGGTGATCGTGGCCACCATGATGGTGGCCGGCGTGGGCGGCGACGGCATCGGGCTGAATAACCCGGACAACCAGTCGAACGTCTTCGCGGCACTCGCCTCCCCGGTGATGGGACCGCTGGCCATCCTGATGTCCCTGGCCGTGCTCTCCGGCACCGCGTCCTCGCTGCAGTCGACCATGGCCTCCCCGGCCCGCAGCCTGCTGGCGATGGGCCACTACGGCGCGCTGCCGCCGCGCTTCGCGTCCGTGAGCAAGAAATTCGGCTCCCCGGGATACGCCACCATCATGGCCGGTGCCATCTCCGGCGGGTTCTACGCGATCATGAAGGTGGTCAGCGAGAACGTCCTCAATGACACCATCCTGGCGCTGGGGCTGATGATCTGCTTCTACTACGCGCTGACCTCCTTCGCCTGCACCTGGTACTTCCGGCACAGCCTGTTCAACAGCGTGCGGAACTTCTTCCTGCGGCTGCTCTTCCCGGTGATCGGGGGCCTGGTGCTCACGGTGGTCTTCATCCAGACCGCGGTGGACAGCTGGAGCCCGGCCTTCGGCAGCGGTTCGGAGCTGTTCGGGATCGGGCTGGTCTTCATTCTCGGGATCGGGATACTGGCCCTGGGCGTGGTGGTCATGGCCGTCACCTTCTGGCGCCGGCCGGGCTTCTTCCGGGGCGAAACGCTCCGCAAGGACACCCCCGCCCTGGTGGTCCCGGAGTAGTCCGGCCCGTGCGGCGCCTGTGCGGCGCACGTGCGGCGCCCGGCTCAGAGCCCGGGCTTGGACAGGCGCCGCACGGCGAGCGCCAGCCAGAGCTGGACGCGGTCCGCGGTGACCGCCGGGTCATACCCGGTGAGCTCCGAAATCTGCGTCAGCCGGTACCGCACGGTGTTCCGGTGCAGGGTCAGGGCCTCCGCCACCGCGGCCACCGAGCCGTTGAGCTGCAGGTAGGTCTCCAGGGTGTTGACCAGTTCGGATCCGTGCATGGCGTCGAAGGACAGCAGCGGCGCCAGCGCCTCGGCCGCCATGTCCACCATCGGCACGTCCTCGCTGGCGAGCAGGAGCGAGGTCAGGCTCAGCCGCTCCGGTTCGTTCACCGGCAGCCCGCGGCTCGCGGCTTCCTTGGCCTCAAAGTAGCTCCAGCGCAGACCGTTGGCCTGCGCATAGGCCCCGCCGATCCCCACCGGCGCGGAGATGCCGACGTCTGCCATCTGCCGGCTGAGCGCCTGGCCCAGCCGGGCCGCTTCCCCGGGCTGGGCCGGGCAGATGATCAGCAGCTCGTCCTGGTTGCCGCTGGACAGCGCGGCGGCCACGGCGGACTCCAGCGCCTGGGGCAGCGCCATCGTCGCCAGCGTCTTGAACTGGCTGGCCGAAGCCTGCACCAGCAGCACCACGTTCTTGGCGGTCGGATTGATCTGGACGCTCTGCAGCCGGGCCGCGGCGTCCGGGGCATCGAGGCTGCCGCGGATGATGTCCTGCAGCACCTGCCCCGCCAGCTGCCGGGCCGCGCGGCGGCGCTGGACCAGGTTGTTCAGCTCCACGCTGATCAGGCCCTTCGCGTAGTCCACGATGCCGCCGTCGTCGTAGGGCTTGCGCAGCCAGAGCGTGCTGGCATCGCGCTTCCCGGTCGCGAGTGCCACCGGCAACCAGCGCTCATCATCCACCTCGCTGCCGGGGGAGCTGCTGTAGAGCTCGCTCCGGAACTGCGTGAGCACCACGTCGGTGCGGACCATGCTGGAGAGCTTGCCCAGCAGCGCGTTCAGCCCGCCGCCAGAGAGCAACGACTGTGCCAGCACCTGATGCTGGGCCAGCAGCCTCTCCAGCTTGGCGTAATGGTCCGCGGAGCGGGAATCGGCCACCATCTTGCCGATGGCGATGAAGGGCGTGCCGTAGGGGACCTCGACGACGGGAACGCCCCAGCGGTTAGCCTCCGCGATGAGTGCCTGCGGGACTTCGTCGTGGCCCAGCCCGATGCCGAAACCGATGCCGACGGCGCCGGACCGCTTGACCTGGCGGACGAAGGCGCGCTGGATGGCGGCCGTTAG
>JBBRKU010000295.1:0-4043 GCA_038231735.1 Actinomycetales bacterium
CGGGCTGATCGACGGTGGCCTCGCCGACCGGATGAATGGAAGACCATTCGACATCCGGATAGATAAGCCTTGACTCCCAATCGACGCTAACAACCTGACCCGTGCCTTCCAGGTCAGTTTCTTCCACTCGCACCGTGACGAAGTCTTGGGCGTGAGCGAATCCCCCCGTACGTCCTCAAATCCTACATACGTCCTGTTTTTCTCTACTCTGACGTTGGGGTCGATGGTGATAATCACGGTCATTTGATCCTCTTTCGTGGAACGAACGCATCGCTAAGTCTCTGTGCATCTTCCAGCGTCGGCTCAACGCCGAACTCGATGGAAAAATGTTCGTCCGCCTCACCCTGATATTCGTCCTCAACGAACTTTAACCCAACGACTGAATATCCCTAGCAGTAGTGCACATGTAGTATCTGTCGTTGTTCGAGGCCGCCAGCCGGCTCAACTCGGAGACCGTGAGCAGCCTGCGGATAACGGCGTCAGTGTCCTCGTCCGCCCGTGCAACGCTCGCAAACGCGGATACTCGAAAGCGACCGCTCCTGCGGAACTCCATCAAAGCCCGCTTCCTAATGCCATCAGCGCTGTTGGGAGCGAACCGGATGACTGTGGCGTCGGGTGCAAGGTTTACGAACACGCCTGCATCCTAGCGAACTCCTATGCGTCCCCGGCTGTTGGCAGGCCCGTTGGGGCGCCCCGGCGTAAGCAAAATCACCAGGGGCGACGCGGGTATGGGCCGCCTTCCTTGTCCTCCACCGCCCCGAAGTCGGTACTATAGAAGGGCCGTGGTTCTTATTTCACTTGTTGCTTCGCATGCCGATATCGACCTTGAGACCGTTGCCCGCCTTAGTGCCGGCGCCTCCGAGGTCGCTTCCTCCGTGCTCGAAGGCAATCCCGAAATTCTTGGCGCGGTGGCGCTGGCCACCTGCAACCGTTACGAAATCTATGCCGAGGCCCGCACGGCCGACGACGTCGAGGCGGCCCGTGCCGCCGTCGTCGCCCAGATCAGCCGGCGCAGCGGGCTGGCCGAACATACTGTCTCCCGCGCCCTGGACACCCGCAGCGGCGAGGCCGTCAGCCAGCACCTTTTTGCCGTCAGCGCCGGCCTGGACTCCGCCGTCGTGGGCGAACGCGAAATTGCCGGGCAGGTGCGCCGGGCCCTGATCGGTGCCCAGCAGGACGCCACCGCCAGCCCAGCGCTGGTGCGGCTGTTCCAGGCCGCATCCAAAACAGCCAAGGACGTCGGAGCCCACACCGCGCTGGGCAGCCGCGGTTTGTCGATTGTCTCCGTCGCGCTGGACCTTGCCGTGGAGCTCGACTTTGACGGGTCGGCCGAGAATTGGGCCGGCAAAAAAGCGGTCATCTTCGGCACCGGTGCCTACGCCGGTGCCACCATGTCCAAACTGGCGGAGCGCGGCTGCACGGATATTTCCGTCTTCTCCTCCTCCGGCCGGGCGGAGGCGTTCGTCGCTTCGCGCGGCGGAACCGCACTGACTCCCCGGACACTGCCGGACGCCGTCGCGTCCGCCGACGTCATGATTGGCTGCAGCGGCTCGGACAACCGGATCGAGGCCGCCGAAATCGAGCAGGTCCGGCGCGGAAGCCGGAAGCCGCTGATCGTCATCGATCTGGCCCTGACCCGGGACTTCGATCCGGCCGTGGCGGAACTCGACGGCGTGGAACTGCTGACCCTTGAATCCGTCCGGCTGGCCGCGCCGCAGGAGCAGGCCGAATCGCTGACCCACGCCAGCATCATTGTGGCTGAAGCGGCGCGCAGCTTTGAAGAAAAGCAGAGTGCCCGTTCCGTGGACGGCGCCATTGTGGCCCTGCGCCGGCACACCCTCTCGGTGCTCGATACCGAGATTGAGCGCGTCCGGGCCCAGCACGGCTGCACCGCGGCGGCCGAGGAAGTCGAATTCGCCATGCGCCGGATGGTCAAATCCCTGCTGCATATCCCCACGGTGCGCGCTCGCCAGCTGGCCGCCAACGGCGAGCAGGAGGCGTACATCGCGGGGCTGGAAGCCCTCTATGGCATCACTGTGGAGCAGCCGGCCGCCGTCCGCTCGGAGGCGCCCGACGCCGAGTGCCCGGCCGAGTGGATCGCCCTGCGGGCCGACGGCACCGAAACCGCCTAGCGACCCTTTGGATCAGGCGAACTGGATCACGCGAACGCATTGATCCCCGTCAGCCCGGCGGACATCGTCCACAGCCGGGCCGCATCGGCCGGATCAACTGCGTGCGGATCCACACCGGCGAATCTGGCCGCCGGCGAGCCCGGGTCCGTCGGCTCGGCAATATCGCAGTCCTCGCAATAAACTCCACCCCTTCCCGCCAGCTGCGGGGACGTCGCCGCCCACGTTGCGGTGGCTGCGCCCTGCGCCGGGGATTTGAACCGGGGATTTACATTGCCCTTTGCATCGATCCAGCCCGCAGCCATCATCTCCTCCGTGGGGAGATGACGCTGCAGCTCGGTCATGATCCCGCCCGGATGCACGGCAAATGCCCGGACCCCCGGATCCTCGCGCCAGCCGGTCCAGCTGGACGGCGAACAGGCTGTTCGCCGTCTTGGCCTGCCCATAGGCCTTCCATTTGTCGTATCCCGTGCTGAACTGCGGATCATCAAAGCGGATGGCCGACAGCTTGTGCCCGGTGCAGGACAGAGCGACGACGCGGGCCACGCCGCCCGCGGCGAGCGCCGGCCACAACAGGTTGGCCAGCGTGAAGTGGCCCAGATGGTTGGTGGCGAATTGTGATTCCCAGCCAGGCCCCACACGGGTCTCCGGGGCCGACATGACGGCCGCGTTATTGATCAGGATGTCCAGCGGTCGGCCGGACCCCAGGAAGCGTGCCGCGAACGCCTTCACGCTGTCCCGGTCCGCCAGGTTAAGCAGCTCGACGTCAACCAGCTCCGCTGGCGCACCCGCTTCAGCCAGGAACTCGCGGGCATGTTCGGGCCGCCTCGCGGGCACCGAAACCGGAGCCGATCTTGTGCTGGGGCGTCTGATCCGCCGCTGCAGTATCCATACCAGCATCCTTCATCAATACACCGGCTTTTCCGGCTCCACGTCCCGCACCCAGGCCAGGATGCCGCCGTCGAGATGGACGACGTCGTCATAGCCGGCCGCCCTCAGGCTCGCCAGCGCCTGGGCCGAGCGGCCGCCCGACTTGCAGTGCAGCACCAGCGGCACGTCGCGCGGAATCCCGTCAAGGGCGCTGCCGGACTGGATCCCGGCCAGCGGCACCAGCATGGACCCCGGGATCCGGACTATGCCGTACTCCCCCGGTTCCCGGACATCGATCAGCTCAAAGAGGTCCTCACCACGTTCCCGGGCCGCCAGCCGCGCCGCCAGATCCCGTGCCGTGATGGTGTCCGCCGGGCCGGCTCCGCGTCCAACGCCGTCCGCGGCATCCGGACCGGTCCCCGGAAGGCCGCAGAACACCTCATAATCCACCAGCTCCGTCACCGGTTCCGCCTCGGGATCCTTGGCGATCCGGATTTCCCGCCAGCTGGAGGCCAGCGCGTCGAAGATCAGCAGCCGACCAAGCAGCGTTTTCCCGACCCCGGTGATCAGCTTGACGGCTTCGATCACCATCATGGATCCCACCGCCGCGCAGAGCATCCCGAAGACGCCGCCCTCCGCGCAGGATGGTACCGATCCGGCCGCCGGGGGTTCCGGATACAGGTCCCGGTAGGTGGGCCCGTGCTGCCCCCAGAAAACGCTGACCTGTCCGTCAAAGCGCAGGATTGATCCCCAGACGTACGGTTTGCCCAGCAGCTCCGCCGCGTCGTTGACCAGGTAGCGGGTGGCGAAATTATCCGCGCCGTCCAGGATCAGGTCATAGTCCGCAAAGAGTTCCAGGGCATTGGATGAATCCAAGCGGAGCGCGTGCAGCACCACCTTGACCAGCGGATTCAGTGCCGCGATGGAATCCCTGGCGGATTCGAGCTTGGCCCGTCCCACGTCCGCGACCGAGTGGATCACCTGGCGCTGCAGATTGCTCAGGTCGACGTCGTCGTCGTCCACAATACCGATGGTGCCCACCCC
>JBBRKU010000296.1:0-4025 GCA_038231735.1 Actinomycetales bacterium
ACGACCGGATCGGCCAAACCGTGCGGCGCTCCATGGTCGCCTACGACCACTGACCCCTTGGAATTACTCATCTAGGGGATTATCTAAATGAAAACCAATATCCGCCGCGGAGTTGCCGTTGTAGCAACCGTCGCAGCCATGGCCGGAGCCTCCTGTGGGCTGGCCGGTACCGCTTCTGCTGCCACCATCACGCCGGAATCGCCGCTCACCGGCAAGGTTTCGCGTGTTGCTGGCACGGACCGCATCGACACCGCGCTCAAGGCTGCCACCCAGATCTTCGGCGCATCGCCCACCACGCCTCACGTCTACATCACGCGTGACAGCGACTTCGCGGACGCACTGTCTGCCGGACCGCTGGCTTTCATGAACAAGGGCGCCATTCTTGTTAACCCGACGGCTACCCTGGACCTCCGGGTCCAGACACAGCTGCAAAACTGGGCCGCAGCGGGCGTGCAGGTAACCATCGTGGGCGGCAGCAACGCCATCAGCGATAATGTGGCCGCAGCGATCATCACCGCAGTCGGTGCCACCCCCGGCACCGGTGTCGCCAAGGCACCGGGAACCGCAAGTGTTGTGCGCCTCCAGGGTACGGATCGTTACGCCACCTCGCTTGCAGTCGCAGAGAAAGTCGCCCCCGTGGTCGACGGCACCGGCAAGTCCAATGGCGTGACGGGTGACGCATTCCTGGCCACCGGTCGCGACTTTGCCGATGCACTGACCGCCGGTGCGGCCGCTGCACACGACGGTAACAGCCCGGTCATCCTCACGGATGGATCGACTCTGTCCGCCGACGCTCAGGCTTACATTGCCGCCCGCACCGCGAACAGCGGAGTCGTCGCCTCCACGAACACGTCGTACGCCGTTGGTGGCGCCGCGGCCGCTGCACTCCCGACCGCAGTTTCATTGGCAGGGGCTGATCGGTACGCGACCTCCGCACTGGTCGCAAGCAAGTTCTGGGCACCTCTCAGCACCGACACGAACACCATCAGCGTTGGTATCGCCTCCGGCGAAACCTTCGCCGACGCTGTAATTGGCGCCAACGTCATCGCCCAGACCTCTCCCGATGGCCCGCTGTTGCTGACCAATCCGACGAGCCTGAGCGCTGCAACCCAGAATTACCTGAATACCAACCGCCAGGCAGTCAAGCAGGCATTCATCTTCGGTGGCACCAGCACCATCACGTTCGATGTCTCGGTTCAGGCAGACAAGACTCTGGTCATCTAAGTAACACTGCAACAACCGGTCAGCAATGTCCAAAAGCACTAAATAGGAAAGTGGGTATCCGCCGATTGGCGGATACCCACTTTTTTATTTCTACACTAGGTGCCGAGTAGAATGGTTCTGTGCCCTACACTATGAAACCGGAACATTCACCAACCAAGCGGGAAAGTTGTGGAACCTTTACCTATACCGGACGGTTTCCCTACCCGCCCTATGCCTGATCGCGAGTTTATGACACAAAAGCGCTCCCTTGCTCGCCGGGTCCAGGTATCCGAACCTGTCGCCCCCCTGACATTGACGCATCGCGGTTCCCTTTCGGTTGCCGGAATCGCCGTACAAGGCTTGGTCCGGTTTTCCTACAGTTTATTGATCGGCAGGTTTCTTCCCGCCGGATTCCTTTCCGCCACGAACAGCGCCATTTCCTCGGCCATGCTCACCTCGCTGTTCTGGCCCACGTCAATCGGCTCGGCCGCCGGCAAGTTCATCGCCCGGGAGGGGCAGCACCCGGCACTCCGAGGCCAACTGGCCAGCTACCTGGCCCAGGTCAGTATCCTCACCAGTATTCCGCTGGCCTCGGCTGCATCCGTGGTCACCTACTTCTGGTTGCACCCGGGCGACGCCATCACCGCCGTGCTGGTTGGCCTGCTGGTGCTTGGCTGGGCCGGCTACACCTTTGTCCGCGCCGTGCAATACGCCACCGATCGCGTCGCCCGTGCCTCGCTCTGGGACTTCCTGGCCTTCCTTGTCGCCGTTCTTGGACTGGTCGCTGTCCTCTTGCTGGGACAAACGGAATGGCTGCTGGCCCCGATTTCCGCCTGCTACCTGCTTTACACCCTCGCCGGCTGGCCCCGCGAATCCCCCGGCTCCGACGCAACGCGGATCTCCAGGCACCGACTCCCCCAGCCCCTCCGCCACGAGATCAACAGCTACATCGCCTGGGGGGCCGTCAGCTCGGTGGCCACCGGCGGATTCCTCCAGCTCACCATGGTTCTTGCCCGGCAGACCGGAACGGTGCAGGCCGCCGATGCCTACGCCGCCGCCCTGACGCTGGCAACGCCGGCCTCCATGCTGGGAACCGTCGTCAGCCTGATGCTGCTGCCGGCGCTGTCCGCCGCCGTGGGCCGCGGCGATCTGCGCGCCGCCCATCGGCAGACCGACGCTGCCAGCCGGGGCATGGTCGCCCTGATGGGAGCCATTTTCGGCGTGCTGGCGATGCTCAGCCACACCATTCTTGCGGTACTCTGGCCCCAGCTGGTCTCCGCCGCCACCATCCTGGAGATCCTGCTTGCGGCCACGTTCCTGGTCACCATCGCCACCCCGGCCGTGGAGACCATCAACTCACACAGCCGGAACGGCGCGAAAATCGTGGCCGGGATACGGGTACTTGGACTTCTCGTCGGCCTCGCTGTCACCGCCCTGCTCGTCCCGACCGAGTCAGCCACCGGAGTTGCCTGGGGTTACTTCTGGGGCATGGTCGTCACCGGCCTGCTACCCCTCATCGTCGTCGCCGTCCGCTACTCCCACCGCTGGGGCGGCCTGCTGCTGCGCACCACTCTGGGCGTCGCACTGGGCATCGCGCTCCTGGTTGCCCGCAACGTCATGCAGGGTCCAATCTGGCCGGGACTCGCCGCCGCCGCACTCTTCTGCATCGGCTGGGGCCTGCTGACCGTGCCCGAGCTCAAACTCCTCAAGCGGATCCTGCGCCCGGCGTAACTTGGAGATGGACCAGGGCCGGCCATGGCTGGGGTGGAGTTCCCGGCCGCCAGGATCTCCGCACGCTCGCAGGGAGCGCTTGGTCGATCACCGGAACATGGCAGTGCTCTTCTCGGGGCCGCTAGGTTCGTAGAGTGCGTAGGTGATGATGCATACAGAAGTTGAGATCGAGCGGGCAATACAGCGGTTTGAGCGGCTCGCGGGAGACCTCGGCCCCGGAGCGGTGGAGGTCGAACAAACGGTCGATCTTCAACGGGTCGCCGCCGTTTCCGAGGCCCCGCGCGCCATGGAAGCGCAGTTGCTTGAGAGCGTGAAAATCGCCCGTGCCCACGGGAGGTCATGGAACCTGCCGACGCGGGCGGCGGCCGTCGTCGTTCTGTTCCCGGCGCGGTGATAAGTGCCTCGGCGACGGCATCGGCGGTAAAGCCGGCCACGGATCCCTGCTGGCCCTCCTCGACCACGGCGGCGCCGGCGTCTGGGCCGGCGCCGATGACAGGGTGCCGCAGGCTGCGGCGGCGTCGATCTTGGTTGGTTGGGCCAAGCCGTAGCTCCGGACTGGAGACCCGACAAAGTCCTCCCAGACTCAGAAAATGGTCTGACCGGGAAGATCTGGTTTCGCTGTAAATCCTCGGCGTCGCCCCCGTCAAGATGTCTCTGACATAGCCGGCAGGGCGGGGCTGGGGGAGGCAGGGACCGCGCAGTTCTCGGGTTGCGAAGGCTTGGGCGGCCATCTGGGGTCACCAGACGGCCGCCCTCTCCCGGATTCTTAGCCGGTCAGGGCAGCCTGGGCTTCTTTGGTTGTCGCCTCGGGTTGACTGGCCGAACCGGCAAGCGACCGTCCGCTTGTCTCCTTGGCCGTCGCTGCCGAGATGGCTGCCAGTACCATGCCGATCGCTCCCATGACAGCCACAGGGACCCACCCGCCGGGGACGGGCTGCTGGATGGCTGCGGCAATGGCCGGGGAGAAGCCGACGACGACGAGGCCCAGCTGGGTGCCGATGGCGACGCCGGAGTACCGGACTTCGGTCGGGAACATTTCGGTGTAGAAGGAGGCTTGGACCACGTTGCCACCGACCGCGATGAGGTTGACG
>JBBRKU010000297.1:0-4018 GCA_038231735.1 Actinomycetales bacterium
GCGGCTGGGTCCGCCGCCGGGCACGTTTTGCCTGCGCTTAGACACCTTCCGGCGCACCGCTACGGTCGCTGGGCGACCTGCGCGTCGCTCTGGTCGGCGATGCGCGCCTACACAAAACGTGCCCGACGGCTTGTGGGCGGGTCACCATCAGTTGAACATTGAAAACTAAACGTCAGAAAGGCAGTAAAGATGGCAGATATCCAGTACCGGTTGGAGCAGAAGCGGCGGATCCTGGGGGAGTTCCCGGGGAAGAAGTCCGCGGCGCTGACGGAGCGGCGCAAGGCCGTGGTGGCCGGCGGCGTGGCATCCAGCGTGCCCGTTTATGTGGCGGATGCCGACGGCGGCGTCATCGTCGACGTGGACGGCAACTCCTTCATCGACCTGGGGGCCGGCATTGCCGTGACCAGCGTCGGAGCCTCCGATCCCGCCGTCGTCGGAGCCGTCAAGGAGCAGGTGGAGCACTTCACGCACACCTGTTTCATGGTGACCCCGTACGAGGGCTACATTGCCGTCGCCGAGGAACTGGCCAGGCTCACCCCCGGGGACCACGAAAAGCGTTCCGTGCTGTTCAACTCCGGCGCCGAAGCCGTGGAAAACGCGGTGAAGGTGGCGCGCCTGGCCACCGGCCGCGACGCCATTGTGGCCTTCGATCACGCCTACCACGGACGCACGAACCTGACTATGGCGCTGACCGCCAAGGCGATGCCGTACAAGACCAACTTCGGCCCGTTCGCGCCGGAGATCTACCGCGTGCCGATGAGCTACCCGTACCGCGAAGAGGCGGACATCAAGGGCGAAGAGGCCGCCCAGCGCGCCATCACCATGATCGAGAAGCAGATCGGCTCCGACTCCGTGGCCGCCATCCTGATCGAGCCGATCCAGGGCGAGGGCGGCTTCATCGTCCCAGCCGAGGGCTTCCTGCCGGCGCTGGCCGCCTGGGCCAAGGAAAAGGGCATCGTCTTCATCGCGGACGAGGTCCAGTCCGGCTTCTGCCGCACGGGCTCCTGGTTCGCGTCCCAGCACGAGGGCGTTGTCCCGGACATCATCACCATGGCCAAGGGCATTGCCGGCGGCCTGCCGCTGAGCGCCATCACCGGCCGGGCGGACCTGCTGGATGCCGTCCACCCGGGCGGCCTGGGCGGGACCTACGGCGGAAACCCGGTGGCCTGCGCCGCCGCGCTGGCGGCGATCAAGACCATGCGGGACTATGACCTGAACACCAGGGCCCAGCACATCGAGCAGATCGTGATGGGCCGGCTGGGTGCGTTGGTGGCGGAAATGGGCGACGGCGGCATCGTCGGCGACCTGCGCGGCCGCGGCGCCATGCTCGCGCTCGAACTGGTCAAGTCCGGCACCGCCCGGACCACCAAGGAACCAAACCCGGAGGCCACCAAGGCCATCGCTGCGGCATGCCTGCAGGCCGGCGTCATCATCCTCACCTGCGGCACCTACGGCAACGTGGTCCGGCTGCTGCCGCCGCTGGTGATCAGTGACGAGCTGCTGGAAGACGGCCTGGACGTGCTGGTGGAGGCCATCCGCGCCAACGCCTAGCCCTGTGCCCACGGGCCGGTCCGCCACGAACGCTCCTGCCCCGGTACGAACACTGTTGCCCCGCATAAACGCTGTTGCCCAACACCGTTTATGCGGGGCAGGACCGTCCCCTGTGAGCACCGTGGCACAGTCGGGCGAATCCTCAAATGTCGACCAGGGCGGGCCACCGCCGCGTGGAGACCCCGGCCCGCCCAATCCGCCCGATGAACCCACCGATCGTTGGGCAGAATACGATTATGCCCAACCAACGGTCGTGACAATGCGCGGTTCGGTCGCCCCAGGCCGGCAAACGGCCACGTGGAGACCTCTTCGCGCCGCCGCCGTCGCACACCGCACCATCCCCGTCGTCGTCCACCGTGCACAGCGCCATTGCCCCTGCCGGGCAGGTAAAGTCTGAGCTACCAATGCTGAGCGCCGCACGCCGGGTCGAGGATGCGGCGACGAACCCAATGAAGGGTTGTTTTTATGCGATATGTAGTCGGTTATACGCCTAACGAGCGCGGCGCGGATGCTGTTGCGCTGGCGGCGGTGATTGCCCGGACCCAGGGTGCCAAGCTGGATCTGGTCTATGTGGTCCGCGAGGGCGCGCCGTATGTGGCGCTGAATCCGGACGGCAACGCGGTGGACGCGTCGGAGCAGAAGGTTCTGACGGCGCGGCGGGAGGCGCAGAAGCTGATTCCGGCGGACGTCGAGGCCGAATTCCATGTGCGGGAGGCGGAATCCTTTGCCAGCGGCCTGATCGAGGCTGCGGTGGAGCTGGGTGCGCGGCTGATTGTCATTGGTGCGGCCAGCAGCGGTCTGTTCAAGCGGTTTGCGGTCGGCAGTGTCGCCAACGCGCTCCTGCACGCCTCGCCGGTCCCCGTGGCGCTGGCCCCGCGCGGTTATCAGCGCACGGAACCGTTGACGCGCCTGACGGCGATGGTTGGGACGCGTCCGGGCTGGGAGGGAGTGGTGAACGTCGGCGTCACTTCCGCGTCCCGACGTACGCTGCCGCTGCGGCTGGTCTCCGTGGTGGAGCTGGATGAGCTGAAGCAGACGCAGTACGAGCTGGACAACGCGCTCAGCCCGGCGCGCCAGCACGTCAACTCGGTGCTGGCCGGGGCGGCGTCGCGGCTTCCGGAGGGTGCGACGACGCCGACGCTGGCGCACGGGCGCTCCATCGAGGAAGCGGTCGACGGACTTGGCTGGGAGGACGGCGAGCTGGTGATCGTCGGCTCCAGCCGGCTGGCCCAGCACCGGCAGCTCTTCCTGGGCGCAACGGCGAACAAAGTCCTCCGCGCGCTGCCCGTGCCGATGGTTGTTGTCCCGCGTGACTACGACCGGCTGGACGACTGAGGAATTCGCAGGACTGAGGACGCTGGCCGGCGGACACGGCGCGGCAGGCCAGATGGGTTTCAGGGCGGGGTTTCAGGCCTCCGGGAAGGCATCGCTGAAGAGCAGCTGCAGGCCCTCGGCCATGGTGGGGTACGTGATGACGGCGTCGCGGACCTGCTGGTTGGTCAGGCCGCCCAGCATGGCCTTGCCGCCGTCGATCACCAGGAGATCTACCCCTACACCCTGGATTTCCTGCTCGGTGTCCTACAGTACTGCGTCATCCCTGGTCGGCATCATGCTGCACGGGCCGCTGCCTTCCGCATATTTGAATTCTGCTTGTAGCTGCGCACCATGTCCACGGTCAGGACCACCAGCGCCAGCCAGACAATTCCGAAGCCGACCCAGCGGTCCAGGCCCATCTGCTCATGCAGGGCGGTGATGGCGATGAGGAACTGCAGCACCGGTGCGAAGTACTGCAGCAGGCCGATAGTGGTCATCGGCAACCGGCGTGCCGAGGCTCCGAAGAGCAGCAGCGGCACGGCGGTGATGATGCCGGAGGCGGCCATCCACCAGAAGTGCGCTCCGCCCTGGTTCAGCACCGTCATTTGCCCGGAGGCCGCCAGCACCACCATGGTGACGGCGGCAACCGGCGTCAGCACCGCCGTCTCAATGCTCAGGCTGGAAGCCGCGTCCACCTTGGGCCCCACCCGCTTCTTCACGAACCCGTACAGGCCGAAGCTGAAGGCCAGGATCAGCGCAATCCACGGCAGCCGGCCGTACGCGACGGTCAGTACGAGAACGGCAACGAAACCGATACCGACGGCCACCCACTGCAGCCGCCGCAGCTTTTCCTTGAGCACGATCACGCCCAGCAGGACCGAGACCAGCGGGTTGATGAAGTAGCCAAGGGAGGCCTCAATGGCATGGCCGGTGGTGACGCCGTAGGTGTAGGTCAGCCAGTTGACGCCGATCAGCGCGGCGGCAACCCCCAGCATTCCCAAGACCCGAACGTCCCGGACCGCGGCGATCACCCGGGGCCAGGCCCGCGTCAGGGTCAGCAGCAGCGCACAGAAGAGCAGGGACCAGAGAACACGGTTGGCCACGATTTCGATAGCGCCGGCGGGGGAGAGGAGCACAAAGTACAGCGGCAGCA
>JBBRKU010000298.1:0-4013 GCA_038231735.1 Actinomycetales bacterium
CGAAACTGTCCCCGGCGGAACCTACTGGACGGGGAATCCGGTAGGGCCCTGGCAACAAGAGGAGAAAGTGGCCACACCATGAGCAACGGCAGTTACGACCGTTCGGTCTACGTTTCCCCCACCGTTGCCGCGCCTCCGGACCTGGATCCCTACACCCCTGGCCGAGGGAGCCTGGCCTTTAGTGTGTCCAGGTATGACCTGACTCTGGACTACCGGCTGGCCAGCAATCGCCTATCCGGGCGGGCAATCATTACAGGGAAAGCCAGGACCCCTTTGGCGGCCATCAGCCTTGATCTGAGCGGGTTGCGGGCCAGTAAGGTCCAGCTTGATTCCATGCGGGTACAGCGATTTCTGCAGCGGGGAGACCGGCTGATCATCACCCCCGAGGAGCACATAGCGCCCGGTGCGGAGTTCCGGCTCGACATCCGTTATGAGGGGAACCCCCGCCCGGTTGAAAGCTTGTGGGGTGACATCGGATGGGAGGAATTGACGGACGGCGTGCTTGTGGCTGGCCAGCCCACCGGAGCATCGTCCTGGTTCCCGTGTAACGACCACCCCAGCAGCAAATCGGCGTACACCTTTAGGGTGACCACCGACGCTGGCTACCGCGTGGTCTGCAATGGAAAACTGGTGTCCCGGATCGTCAAATCCAGCCGGGAAATGTGGGTTTACGAGCAGCCGGAACCGATGGCTGCCTATCTGGCTACCGTGCAGATCGGCCGTTACCAGCTGTTGAACCTTCACCCCTCGGCCGGTGCTTCGGGCCGTAAGCCGTGGAGCGAGCAGGAGCCTGACGACGACGTCGTCCCCCAATTCGCGGCCGTGCCGGCGAACCTGGCACAGCGGGCCGCGGCGGGTCTGGCCCGCCAGAGCGAAATGATGGACACCTTCGTCACGTGCTTCGGTCCCTATCCCTTTCAGAGCGGCTACACGGTGGTGGTGGCTGACGATTTCCTGGAAATTCCGTTGGAAGCCCAGTCACTGTCCATCCTTGGCCGGAACCATCTGAGCACCGAATGGAACTCGCAGCGTCTCATCGCACACGAACTTGCTCACCAGTGGTTCGGCAACTCGGTGACGCTGGCGCTGTGGCGCGACATCTGGCTCCACGAAGGCTTCGCCTGCTATGCGGAATGGATCTGGTCCGAGGCATCGGGCTCTTTAACAGCTGCGGAGCGGGCGACGGAAGCATGGCGTGCCCTGAGCGCTGAACCGCAGGATCTGTTGACCGGCGATCCCGGCCCGGAAGAGATGTTTGACGACCGCGTCTACAAACGGGGCGCTTTGGCCCTCCACAGCCTCCGAAGGGTCTGCGGCGACAGCCGGTTCTTCGGCCTGCTTCAGGCATGGACGGCCCGGTTCCGTTATGGCTCCGTCACCACCGAGGATTTTGTTGAACTCGCAGGCAGCAGCTGCCGGGACACGGATGTGGATCCAAAGGCGTTGCTGGAACGCTGGTTGTACCGGACGGCTCTGCCCGATCTCTAGACCGGGACAACAAACCTGGCGACGGCGGCCACCAAGTGCTCTGGCAATCCCAGCGTCTGGGGGGACAGGTCTGCCACCCGTGGATCGTCCAGAAGATCTACGGTGTCCGGACGGGTTGTCAGGCCAGATCCGACAGCTTTTAGCAGTGCTTCCTTTCGGGACCACAACTGTGCCCGCACGTGCTGCCGGAGGTCCGCGCACACGCCCGCCACGTACAGGCGCTCCCGGTGGGTCAGGGCCACGTCGTCAAATCCCGCAAAGCCCACTGCTACCAGGTTTTCAACATCGATGCCGAGCCGTTCTCCGGGCTCCGGATTGACGATGCCGGCCAGCACGGCCCATCCGCCGCATCGCGACAGGCTCAGCAGTAACGGCGTGGGGCGGCCCGCCACCCAGTAACAGGGCATGCCGTGGTCCGTTTCCGGACGAGGCCCGCACAGGCGGCAGATGTAGTTGACGCGCAATTGATCCTCCTCAAGGGCCAGCAGCCGGGCAGCAAACTTACGTTGCGCCGCGCGCCCCGCCAAGAATCGCCCTCGGGCCCGCGGTACGCCAATCATGGCGCCGCGTCTGCGCTCAGCAGCGTCCAAGCCGCCGGAGCTGAAAGGATCCAGGCCGTCCAAATCAAAAGCCTGCACGGTCAGGCGGGATAAAACTTCACGTTCGGGATCCCGGAGGTGTGGCGGAAGAGCTGAAGGATGGGTCGGCGTGGCCAGCAGGGAATCAATTGCCAAAGGGAACCTTCCGGAAGCGTTTCCACGACTTAAGGAATTCGGCTTCCGATTCCTTCGCTCTGGATTGTTCCATATAGTGCAGTCTGCCGTAGCTGAACCCGTTTTCCCCGCGAAGGTGCGCCTCCACCCCCAACCGGCGCAGCAGATTGCGGATGACCACGCTGTCTTGGTATTGGCCAAGGTTTTTTTGGATGCCGTGGGCAGCTGCAGCCAGACGCGCCCCCCGGTTGCCGCACACAGACGACGCGGCCTCCGCTGCGTACCGTAACCGCTTGGCCCGCTTGCGCGCCTCATGCAGACTTTGATCGCGCGCGCTGCCCTCCTGGGCCGCTTTTGCGGTTCCCACGGCGCGACGTAACCTTCTGACGTCCTTCCGGATCAGTGCCGCGGCGCTCTTCCGGGCCGGTTTCGACGCCGACGAGGTTAGCGGCGGGGCGGAAAGAAGCTTCTCCAGTCCATCCAGCAACCGGTAGTACCGCTCATCCTCCAAGGCGGCCAGAATATCGGCGCGTGCTTTGTGGTGGTCGGCCCCGAGTTCCTCGTCAATCCGTTGGGAGATGGGTCCCATCATAA
The DNA here is from genome assembly GCA_038231735.1 of Actinomycetales bacterium. Taxonomy (GTDB): domain Bacteria; phylum Actinomycetota; class Actinomycetes; order Actinomycetales; family Micrococcaceae; genus Arthrobacter_M. The sequence goes on from JBBRKU010000298.1 coordinate 2,796, forward strand.
GCTCGGCGGGGTCCGCGCTGATCAGGTCCCGGAGGCGGGATCGGATGATCTCGGTGTCCCTCGCAACTCCCAAGACGTCGGCAAGCCATTTCAACTCGCCACGCAGACCGTCCGCCACCGCCGGGTCCAGAAGCGTCCGGTACGTCGCCAAGGCCGAACGTATTCTCCGGCTTGAGACCCGCATCAGATGGACGGAGTCCGGTTCACCGCTTCGGACGCCAGGATCGTGCTTGATGAGCTCGGTGACCTGCCGGTGCACGAACGCCAGCAGAATGTTCCCCGCCGGGTCCTTCCTCCTAGGCCTGCGGGGCGAAACTGACTCGTCCTGCCGGTTCCCCTCGCCCAATGCCCACGCCAGCTTTGATGCATGTCCGGCTCGGCGGGCACCGGCTCCTGTCAGGATCGACTTCGCGGCGTTGAGCAGGTCTCCGGATCCGTCGACGAGTTCGACGTCCCATTCCCGCCATTGTTTTCCCGGCTCTTGGAGGATGTTCTCGGCCAGGACCTGATCATCGGTGATCTCGGCAAGAACCGAATTGCCCTCACCATGGAGGCGGTGGACTGTGCGCTCGATCCGCAGACGGACGACCGGTTCAATGGTGCGGTCGCGGAGATAGACGCGCACAAACTTCAGAAGATGGTCAGGCACCCGGTCCGGATCGGATCCCAGCGGCTCGTGTATTTCGCGACGCTTGTTGCGCCCCATCGGGAGTTTGAGATGCCACCCCGGGTCGCCTCCGCCGGTTCGCCGCCGCACATTGATGCCACATCCGGCCAGAACCAGATCGTCGGTGTCGAAATACACGGTTTCAAGCTGATACCCGGCAGACTCCTCCACCGATGTGACTCCCGGGAGGCCAATCAACGGAGGAAGGAGAGCATTCTCATGAACGTCATATTTCCGCTCGATCTCAACGCTGGTATCCATGGTAGATTGTACCGCCGCAGCCCCTTGGGCACTACGACGCCGATTGGGTTGGATGGCGCTCACCTGGCCCGCCTGGCTGGCGTCGGTGGGAACGGCGTCAATCGACTTGACCTCACCGTTGCCCTTCAAGGGCGGCCGCCGGCTCCATGTCAGGATGGCGGGCCGCTGCGGGATTGCGTGGTGCGTTCGATGACCTCTGCCAGTTCTGCCAGCCGGTGGGCCCTGGCGGACTCAGCCGGCGTGAACGGCTCTCCGGTCCTGGAGAAGACGATGGGCTTTCATCGCATCGC
>JBBRKU010000299.1:0-4013 GCA_038231735.1 Actinomycetales bacterium
CCGAGGTGATGGGCCCGGGCATTGCCGGCGAATCCGTGGAGACCAAGGACGGCTGCCATATCTGGGAGGACCATTTCCGCCCCGAAATCATTGATCCGTTCGACCCCAGCACCGTGCTGGGAGACGGTGAACCCGGTGAGCTGGTCTTCACCTCGCTGACCAAGGAAGCGCTGCCCATCATCCGCTACCGGACCAAGGACCTGACCCGGCTGCTGCCCGGCACGGCACGGCCGGGCATGCGTCGGATGGGCCGCATCACCGGCCGCAGCGATGACATGATCATCTTGCGGGGCGTGAACATGTTCCCGTCCCAGATCGAGGAAATCGCGCTGCGCATCCCCGTACTCAGCCCGCATTTCCAGCTGGAGCTGACCCGGCCGGAGGGCAAGCGGATGGACGAGCTGGCGATCAAGATCGAACCCCGCGAAGGCAGCACGGCAGCTGAGCGCCTGGCTGCCGCTTCAACCTTGCAGGAGCAAATCAAGATCCACGTCGGCTCCACCGCCCGCATCGTCGTCGTCGAGCCCGGTTCCCTGGAGCGGTCCAACGGCAAGCTCCGCCGGATCTACGATCTCCGCCCGAAGAACTGAGCACCATGCCTACCCAGCCAGCACCCGCAACAGCAGAGCCTTCCGCACGGCGCGGCCGCCCCGGCTACGACCAGCAGTCCGTGCTGCAGATCGCCGTCGAGGTCTTCAACAAACACGGCTACGAGGCCACCTCGATGGGCATTCTGGCGGAGAACCTGGGCATCTCCAAGTCGGCGATCTACCACCACGTTCCCTCCAAGGAGGACCTGCTCCGGCTGGCCCTGAACGAAGCGCTGGGCGGGCTGGAGGGGATCCTGGCCGAGCCCGGGGCCCGCGAGGGAGCCCCCGATTCACGGCTGGAATTCGTGCTGCGCCGGACGGTGGCGGTGCTGACGGACAAACTGCCGTTCGTGACGCTGCTGCTGCGGCTGCGCGGGAACACCGAAATGGAGCGGGACGCGCTGGCCCGGCGGCGGGATTTTGACCACTGGGTGGCCGCGCTGATCGGTTCCGCACAGCAGGACGGGTCGCTGCGCAAAGACATGGACCCGCGGACAATCACCCGGCTGCTTTTCGGCACCATCAACTCGATTGTGGAGTGGTACAAGCCGGGCGGATCGCTCTCTCCGGAGCGGCTGGCCGACGACGTCATCGCGATGGTGTTCAGCGGGCTGCACCGCTGACGGCATCGGTCTCGCTTGGGACCGGAGAGCGGACGTCATCGTCGACGGCCGGCCCCGGTAACGCGCCGCAACTCCTCTGGAGCTAACGACACATCGCCACCGGCGCCCGGCGGATGGCGGCGGTTTCCGGGAGCGGCCGCCGCGCGAGGGGACGGCGGCGGCAGGCGGCTGCTACTCCGCGGCGGGACCGGTCCCCCGGTGGGCGCCGGCGTACTGCCTGGCCAGATAGAGCGATGTTTGCTTCTGTCGCTCTACCTCCAGGGCCAGCTGCTCATGCAGGGAGGCCAGCTGCGCCGCGGTCTCGGCCTGCTGCGTTGCCAGCGCGCGTTGCCGCGCGGCCTGCTCACCCACGGCCGCAAGGGCGGAACTGAGCTGCAGCTGCTGCTCGGCGAGCAGGCGCTGGGTCACCTGGATTTGCGCCGCCAGCTGGAGCGCCGCCTCCGCCTCGGCCTGCTGGCTGGAGGGTGAGAGCACGCTCTGCCGGGCGCCTTGCCCCCGATAGGAGTCTGCCCATCTGCCCGCCGATGCAGGCTGGATATCCATCCGGTTGCCCTCATGGCCGATCAGTACGTCGGCAAACTCGCGGTCCAGGTCCCCCGCATCGTCTCCGCCCGCACCGGCGGCGTCGTCGAACCCTGTCCTGGCTTCGGCGGCCGCGGCCGAAACCGGACGATCGACCAAGCGGCCCGCAGCGGCCGGACCGCCGTCGTTATCCGCCACCGTCCCGGCAGATGAACCGTCCGCATTGCCGACCGGTACAACATCGATGGTGCGCCGCAGCGCCACTTCCTTGATGAACAGCACGGACACCAGGGCCACCACTGCAATCACCGCGGCAATGGTGAAGATCATCGCCGTTCCGTCGCCAAAGGCCGCGCGAACAATCGCCGCGACCGGGGCCGGCATGTCCTTGACGTCCAGGTTTCCCGAACCGGACCCGCCGGAGGGAACGGGGATGTGCGCGTTCTGGAAGCCGGTCTTGACCAGGTCCGTGACGTGCGTTCCCAGCAGCGCGCCCAGCACGGAGACACCTGCGGCGCCACCGACGGTCCGGAAGAATGCCACGGAACCGCTGGCCGAGCCGATGTCCTTGGCGGCCACCGTGTTCTGCACGGCCAGCACCAGGTTCTGCATCAGCATGCCCAGGCCCAGGCCCAACACTGCCGTGTAGATGCCCACGAGCCAAAGCTGTGTGCTGTGGTCGATAGTGCCGGCCAGCGCCAATCCCGCAATCATCAGGATGGAGCCGCCCACCAGGTACCGCTTCCACTTCCCGTACCGGCTGACCAGCTGGCCGGCAGCCACGGAACCGATCAGGTTACCGGCGATCATCGGCAGCGTCAGCAGGCCGGCGTCGGTGGGCGAAGCGCCCCGGGCCACCTGATAGTACTGGCCCAGGTAGGAGGAGGACGCGTACATCGCAACGCCGACGGCGATGGAGGCCAGGATGGCCAGGGCGGTGGTGCGCTGGGTGATGATCTTCAGCGGGATGATGGGCTGGGAAACCTTGGATTCCACCAGGACCAGCAGCCCAAGCAGCACAACGCTGCCACCCACCATCAGGGCGGTCTGCCAGGACCACCAGTCGTAGTATCCGGCCTGGCCTGCGAAGGAGACCCAGATCAGCAGCAGGCTGACACCGGCGGTCAGCAGGATGGATCCGAGCCAGTCGATCTTTGCCGGGGTCTTGATGTGCGTCAGTTTCAGCGTTTTCTGCAGCAGGATCAGGGCGATGACGGCAAGCGGCACGCAAACAAAGAAGGTCCAGCGCCAGCCCAGCGGGCTGTCCACGATGAAGCCGCCCAGCAGCGGCCCACCGGCGGTGGCGACGGCCATGACCGCACCCATGTAGCCGGAATACCGGCCGCGCTCCCGGGGCGGAATGATGGTACCGATGATGGACTGGGCCAGAGCCATCAGGCCGCCCATCGCAATTCCCTGGATCGCGCGGGCCGTCAGCAGCAACGGGATGCTGTTGGACAGGCCTGCCATCACGGATCCGGCCACAAAGATAATGATGGAAAGCTGGACCAGCATCTTTTTGTCGAACAGGTCGGAGAGCTTGCCCCAGATGGGGGTGGTGGCCGCGGTCGCCAGAAGGGACGCCGTGATGACCCAGGCGAAGTCCGTCTGCGAGCCGTGCAGTTCGCTCATGATGGTGGGCAGAGCGTTTGCCACGATCGTGCTGCTCAGGAGCGCGGTGAACAGCGCCGCGAGCAGGCCGGTCAGGGCTTCGAGGATCTGCCGGTGTGTCATCACCTCACGTTTGCCAAGCGCGTGGTCTACCGGTGCCGCCGGGGCGGTTGTTGCGTGTTGTGCCATTAATTCACTCCTGCGGCCGTCAGCGAGGGCTGCTCATGGTTGGTTCCGGGCTTCGTTGCCCGGCTTGAAATTTTGATTGCCGCGCGCAGCGACAGGTTCAGATGCTCCACCGTGCGGTTGACTTGGGCGGCTTCCGCCTCGCTCCAGCCGGCCAGCATCCGCTGGACCGTCTCCGCCCGGTGGGTGCCGATATCGGCAAGATATTGTTGCCCGGTGGTGGTGAGGGAGAGCAGCTGCGCCCGGCCGTCCTCGGGATCCGGCCGGCGGTTTATCAGGCCCAGGTCCCCCAGATCGGAGACCTGCCGGCTCAGCGCCGATGCGCCGACGCCCAACCGCGCGGCTATGTCTGAAGCCCGGGACTCCCCGCCCTCGCCCACAAAACGCAGCACGCCTTCGAGTGCGATGCCCAGATCGGTGGCCATTTCCGCCACCGCGGTCGCGCAGCGAACCGTCCGCTGCAGATCGAAAATGCTTCGCA
>JBBRKU010000300.1:0-3980 GCA_038231735.1 Actinomycetales bacterium
AGCCAGAAATTCCAGATGCTGTCATCCCGGTAGGGCTGTGCCCAGCCGGAGGCGGTGCCCCAGATGTACTTGCGGTCCATGAAGTTGGTGACGACGATGGCCACCGCACAGGCGCCGAGCAGGATGCGCAGGATGGAGGTGCCGTACTGGGCCCGCTTGCCGTCCAGCAGCCAGGATTCCACCCGGCCGAAGACGTTCAGCCTGGGCGCGGTGGCAGGCTGGCTGGCCGTGGTGTCCGAAGCCGTGCCGTCCGCAACGGCGGAGGAAACAGTGCCGTCCGCCGGGCGACCCGGGTTACTTACTGACATTTTCCGACACCGCCTGCTCGCCGTACATGGCCGCGATGGCGGCCAAATCGATATCCGGGACCCGCACGCTCTGCCGCCAGCCGCCGTCGAACTCCGCCGTCTTGACCTGGTAGTTGGCGTCATTGCGGACCGGGTACGGCTTGATCGGGGTGGTAAGGATCTTGAATTGGACCTCGGTGACGGAATCTCCCCAGCGGGCCCGTGCCACGGAGCTGACCATGGACGTCATGGCCGTTTCATCCTTGATGAACTGCGTGATGGCGGCCGCATCCGGTGCCGAGCCGTTGTCCGGCAGATCCCTCTTGAGCTTGTCCAGCCAGTCGGCGCCCGTGTAGGGGTTGGTGGGGACCTGCTGGAGGTTCTTGGGCAGCAGCCCGGCGGAGACCTGGTAGTGCGAGGTGAGCTGGAAGTTGGTCAGGTACAGCCGGGACGGGACCGGCTGGTGCAGGATGGAGCGGTCCACATCCGCCTTGGAGATATTGAACCAGTCCGTCTCGGTGCTGCCCGTCCTGGCGCGGATCAGCAGCTCCGTGTCCTCGTGGATGGGGTCGGGGGCAAACACGGACCAGTACTGCTTAAACAACGGGGTCATATAGGCGTTGACGGTTCCGCGGCCAGCGATGTTGGCCAGCTGGGTGGAGCCGCTGAGGTAGATCACGGTGGCCAGGCCGTGCCAGAGCAACACCAGCGCCAGCAAACCCCCCACCACGCGAACCACAATTGGGCGTTTCTTCATCGTTTTAGCCGGACATGCCCGTGGCCCACCCCATGGCGGCCGGGCGGCGCCGCTCCCTCTCTTCCGCTGAATTCAATTTCAGTATCGCACGCGGACATGGAGGGTTCCGCCGGGCACGCCGCCCGGCCGGGAAGACGGCGAATGCCTAATTGGCGACGGCGTAGCGCGCCCGCGGATGCGCTGGCGTCTCGATCTCGTCCAGCAGCGCCACCGCGAAGTCCTGGCTGGAGATGTGTTCCCCGGCCGGCGAGTCATCGGCGGTGCGGTAGTGGCCGGTCCGTTCGCCGGGCGCCACCTCCGGGGCGGGCGCCTGCATGGTCCAATTGAGGCCCGGTGGGGCGTCCTTCACCGCATCGTAGAGGGCGGCCATGGTCAGCGCCTCCGGCCGATAGGCCTCGGGGAAATCCGGCGATTCCGCCAGCCGTACGCCATTGACGTTCAGCGCGCCGGCTCCGCCAACAATGAGCACCCGGGTTGACCCGACCGACCGTAGCGCCGATGCCATGGCATCCAGCCACTGCTGGTGGTCCCCGCCGGTCCGGCTGGGCGCGGTGGCCAGCACGACGACGTCGTGCCCGGCGGCGATCCGGCTCACGGCGTCGCTGTCGGCAAGGTCGGCGGCGAGGAAGGCGGCGGACGATTCTCCCGGAATGTGCACGGCGTGGCGGGAGATTGCGGTGACGTCATGGCCCCGGCGCAACGCCTCGGCGGTGATTGCGGAGCCTATCATCCCGGTGGACCCAAAGACCGCGATGTCCATGTCTGCTCCTTCGGTGGTGGCCCGTTGCTGCCATCATATCCGCGCGCACGTCCGGGCGGGGCTGCCCGGAGGATCAGGCCGGGATGAGTGCCGGCGCGCTGAGGATTCCATCCCGCATCGTGGCGACGGCGTCGGTGAGCGGGACGAACTCCGTGTCATGCGTGACCATGACCGTGGCCACAGCGAATTCGTCCGTGACGCGGCGCAACAGGCGCACAATCGATTCGCTGCGCTCATGGTCCAGGGCCGCCGTCGGCTCATCCACCAGCAGAACCGTGGGATCGCCCATCAGGGCACGGGCAATGTTCACCCTCTGGCGCTGCCCGCCGGAGAGCTGGTGCGGGCGCTTGTGTGCGGCGCCGGAGAGGCCGACGACGTCCAGCAGCTCCGCGGCCTTGGAACGTGCCGCTTTGAGGGACTTGCCGCGAAGGTGGTCGCTGATGACCAGCTGTTCGGTGGCCGTCAGCGAGGCCAGCAGGTTGGGCTGCTGGAAGATGATGCCCACCTTGTCGCGGCGCAGCGCGGTGAGTTCCTTGTCCTTGAGTCCGCTCGCGTCCACGCCGTCGATGATGACCAGGCCGCTGCTGGGGCGGACCAGGGTGGCGGCGGTGGCGAGCAGGCTGGACTTGCCGGAGCCGGAGGGGCCGACCAGCGAGACCATCTGGCCGGCGCCGACCTTGAGACTGACGTTGTCCATGGCCTTGATGGTGCCGTCACCGTCCGGGTATTCGAGGGTGACGTTGACAAGGTTGAGGGCCAGGGAGCTTTTGAGGGCGACGGAGCTGGGGGTTATGGAGGACATGATGTGGTTCCTTTCAGGAATTTGAGGTTGTGGTGACGACGGTGGTTGAGCCTGTCGAAACAGGGGCGTTGTCTCGACAGGCTCGACCGGCCGGTGCCTAGTTGCCGCCGAGGGCGATCAGCGCATCCACCTTGGTGACCCGGCGGACGGCCATAGCGGCGCCGGCCAGGCCCAGGGCTACGATGCCCAGGATGGGCAGCACGGTGGTTACCGGAGTGACCAGAAAGGGTGCCGCCGTGGCGGCGAAGAAGCCACCGACGACGCCAACCGCGCCGCCGATTCCGGCCCCCGCCAGCAGCACGATTGCCGCCTGGGTGATTGCGTCGCGCAGCAGGTAGCCGCTGGAGCCGCCGATCGCCTTCAGCACGGCGATGTCCCGGGTGCGCTGGACGGTCCACACGGTCAGGAACGCGACGATCACCAGCGCGGAGATCCCGTACAGAAAGGCCTGCATCAGCATCAGTGAGCCGTTCTCGCTCTTGTAGGAGCCCAGGGCCTGGAAGGACCCGGTGCGGGAGGTGCTGACGGTGTGGGCCGCGGCGTTGGCGGCAGCCTCGTCAACCTTGGCTCCATCCTGGTAGCTGACCGCGATGACGGTGCCCAGCTGATCTTTATCCGTCAGGTGCGCCAGCTGGGACCAGGTCGGCAGGGCGGTCCAGACGACGCCGGTGTGCGAGTACCACTGATCGTCGACGACGGCGCTGATGGTCAGGTCCGTCCCGCCCACGCTGGCCTTGTCTCCGACCTTGAGCGAGAGGTCCTTGGCCACCGTCTTGCCGATCACCACGGTGTCCGCGGTAATGGGGGCCGGCGCCAGCTTGCCGCCCGCCGCGACGCCGAAGACCGCGACGTTGGTGGTGCCCTTGGAATCGCCGGCGCCCTGGAACCGGGTCTGGCTGATCCCCACCGCTTCGGCATTGGCCACACCGGACTGGTTCTTCCAGCCCTCCAGGTGCGGGGCGGTCACCTCGCTCTCCGTGAAGGAGGCCTTGGGATCATTGCCGGCCGGGGCACCGAAGGCGATGGTGTTGACCGCCTTGTTGGTGCCGTTGCTGCCCAGCTGGTCAATGGCCGAGGTGGACTGGTTTCCCAGCCCGGCGGTCAGACCGGAGAGCATGACGAGCAGCAGGGTGATCAGGGCGACGACGCCGCCCATCAGGGCAAAACGTCCCTTGGCAAAACGGATGTCGCGGATGGCGAGAAACACTTGTTCACTTCTTTCGATTGGATGCCTCATCGGCGGGACAAGCTGGTATATCCACTCTCCCGCCGATGAACGCGCGCAACATCGGGGGGTTGGATGACCTTCGCCGGATACGCGGTGGATCCTCCGGTCAACCATTCGGTTGACCCGCTGCGGGCGGGTGGGCGCCT
>JBBRKU010000301.1:0-3975 GCA_038231735.1 Actinomycetales bacterium
CCGGACACCACCCGGCCCGAACCAGAGCATCAGGAACACCGCCAGGGCGGCCAGGCCGAGCCAGCGGAAGATTCTCTGCGCCGGAGTATCGGGCACCTCCCGGTAACTGGTACGCGGGCCGCGGCCGCCGAAACCCCGGGCTTCCAGGGAATCCGCCCGGCTGCCGGCCTCATGCAGCAGCGCCAGCACCAGCGGCACCGCCTGCTGCCGCACCGCCCGCAACCGCCCTCGCATTCCGGAACCGGTGACCAGCCCACGCGACTGCTGGGCCTGGGCAATCCGGCGGGCGCGTCCGCCGACGGCCGGTGCAATGGTCAGGGTGGAACACAGGACAAAACCGAGCTGCGGCGGGACCCGGTACTTTGTCAGCAACGCCATCAGATCGGCCGGCTGCACGCTGAAGGAAAAGGCCAGGAACACCACCACGAAAACGGCGGTGCGCAGCCCCATGTCCGCGGCGAATTCAAGGCCCTCCGCGGTCACGCGGGCCGGACCGGCCGTCCAGAGAATGATCCGGCCCTCCTGGAAGAACAGGCCGTGCGTGAGCAGCAGGGACAGCCCGAACGGAACCATGATCACGACCGCCGCGGGCAACACCTTGCGCCCCAGGCCGCCCAGCGCCAGCAGCACAGCCAGCAGCACAAGAACCGCGGCCGAAACCGCCCAGCTGTTGAGCGCCGTCGTCGTTACCGCTATGACGACGGCGGCGCTCAGCAAGGTGAGCGGGTTGAGTCTGCCAGGGGCTGCCGGAGGGTCGGGAATCAAGGACGCTAGGAGGACTTGGCGCCGGCCAGCACGCGGTTGCGCCGGACGAACGGGAACTGCAAAGTGGTGCGGCGGGGCAGGGCATAAACCAGCAGCGCCACGACGCTGAATACGATCGCCTTGTCCATCGGATCGGACAGCAGCGCCTGCTTGGTGATGGCACTCAGGAGCGAGTCCCCCATCGCTCGGAAGGCGCTCACGATGGCCCCCGTGGCGACGCCGGAGGTGCCCCCGAAGACGAACGCCGCGATCGGCGCCGAGAAGACACCGGCTAAAATCCCGGTGACGAAGCCCGCCACCGGGGCCAGGTAGAACCGCCGGAACAGGCCATAGCGTGCCGCGATCCCGGCCAGGAATCCGATCAGCGCCGCACCGGCCGCGAACGGCAGGACGGTGGGGTTGAACAGGGACCAGACAATGCCGCTGAGCGCGCCCGTCGCCGCACCGGCCGCGGGACCGGCGAGCACCGCAATGAGCACGGTGCCGATGGAATCAAGGTAGAACGGCACCAGCGTGCTGCCGATGAACTGGCCAAGGACGATGTTCAGCACCAGGGCAACGGGGATCAGCACCAGCGTCGAGGTGGGAAGGGTGGGGAGCACGCCGACAATCAGCAGCACCGAGCCAAGCAGGAAGCCGGACAGCGCCAGCAATGTGGAGCCGCTGGAGAGGCCATTGGTGATGTCGGTCGGCTGGGCCAGCACCAGGTAGATGTAGGTTGCGGCAATGGCCGCACCGCCCAGGATTTCCAGCAGGCGGCGGTTGCGGCGGGCCGCCTGTCCAGAGGCGGGCAGGGTCAACGAGGAGGAGGACATCAGGAATCCTTGAGAGTACGGAAACGGGTCCGCCTATGTCACCTTGGCGCAGTTAACCATCTTAGCCGCTTGGTGTCCTCGGCGAGTCCCCTCCGACAGCGAGAAAACCCCGGAAAGCTCCCGCGGCACCTGCGGTTAGGAAATGCTCGGCGCGGGTTTGCCGCGGGCGTAAACCTGGTCGTCGGAGATATCTGCCATGGAGTAGTCCTTCAACGCGGCAGCCGCTGCGAGCGTGATCAGAGCCGATATCAGAATGTAGATGGACACCGCGTATCCGGTGCCGAACGTGTGGAGCAGGAAGGTCGCCACCAGCGCCGCCGGGCCGCCCGCTATGATCGATGCCAGCTGGTAGCCCAGGCCGGCACCGGTATAACGGAGGTTGGTCGGGAAGCTCTCCGCAATGATCGCCGCCTGCGGGCCGTACTGCATGGCGTGCGGCACAAGCGCCACACACACGGCAATGAAAACCAACCAACTGATGCCGCTGTCAAGAAGCGCAAAGTATGCGAATCCCCAAACCCCCATGATGGCAGCACCCCACATGTAAATCTTCTTGCGACCCACGGTATCGGACAGGTTCCCGAAGTACGGCACGAGGAAAAATTCGACTGCCGCCGCTATCATGGTGCCGATAAGAACGAAATTGTACGAGTAACCATGATCCTTGTCGGTCAGGTATGACAATACGAATGCGGTCACAATGTAGAACGGCATTTGCTCCGACATCCGCAATAACGCGGACAGGATAATCTCTTTCGGATATTTCCTGATGACCTGAAGCACCGGAGCCTTCTGGGTCTTCTCGGTCTTGATGACCTGGGCGAACATCGGGGTTTCCATGATTCGCAGCCGGATGTAAAGCCCGACGCCGACCATGACCAGGCTGAGAAGGAACGGGACACGCCAGCCCCACACAAGGAAGCCCTCCGTACCGGCGATGGCATTAAACAGGGCCATCAGGCCGGTAGACAGGATGATGCCAATGGCGACACCGAGCTGCGGCCAGCTGCCCATCAGCCCTCGGCGCTTCTGGTTGCCCCATTCCATCGACAGCAGCACGGAACCGCTCCACTCACCGCCGACGGCTATGCCCTGAGCAATCCGGAGCACGACAAGGATGATTGGCGCCGCGTCGCCCCAGGCGGTCGAGCCGGGGAGCACCCCGATCAACGCCGTGGAAATCCCCATCATAAGCAAAGTGATGATAAGCATGGCCTTGCGACCGATCCGATCGCCCCAGTGCCCGAAAATCGCCGCTCCGACGGGACGTGCCAGGAACCCGACAAAATAGGTCGCAAACGCTGCCAGCAGCCCCACATACGGTGACGCGTTCGGAAAGAACAGGTGTGGAAAAACCAGTGCCGCAGCCGTGCCGTACAGAAAATAGTCGTACCACTCGATGGTGGTACCGATGGTACTGGCGACGGCGGCCTTGCGCACCTGACTGCGAAGCTCGACGCCGGTCGGGATGGTCTGTTCGGGGTTTGACATCGGTGTCCCACCTTCCCTGCTGCATGCGCTCCAGGTGGGACGTGGATCACGCATCCACCGCACATTGCGCGTGTAAGGATATACCCGGGGCCGCCGGGCCGCAACGGGCGTCGGTTACAGCGTGTCGTCAACGAGTTTGACAATGATCGAGCAGTCCTTTTTGGCATGCCCGGCGTTCACGACGCGCTGGAACAGCTGCTGTACATGCTGACCGATCTCCAGCGGAGTTCCGGTGGCCTCCGCTGCGGAGATCGCCAGATTGATGTCTTTGTTGGCGAGTTCTGCGGTAAAGGTGGGGGCAAAATCGTTGTTCGCAGCAGCGGTATTCACGACGCCTTTAATCGGATACCACGTACGCAACGCCCAGCTGTCGCCGGAGGAAACCGAGGCGATATTCCAGAACACCTGCTTGTCGAGGCCGAGGCGGTCAGCAAGCACCGCACCTTCGGACGCGGCGGCAAGGTTGATGAAGAGCATGAGGTTATTGCAGATCTTGGCCGCCTGGCCGGTGGTGGCGCCGCCCGTCGGGATGACGTTGCCTGCCATGGGTTCGAGGTACCTGCCGGCGTCACGCACGGCACCGGCTTCGCCACCGATCATGAATGTCAGCGTTCCGGCCGAAGCGCCGGTTATTCCGCCGGAAACCGGGGCATCCACAAACCGGAACCCTGCCTTCACAGCCTCGTCGTGCAACTCCTGGGCAGTCCCGATGTCAATCGTTGACGAGTCCACCAGTAACGTATCCGTGCCGGCATGTGCCAAGATGCCGTCCTCCCCGAAATAGACGGCACGCACGTGCTCGCCCTTCGGCAGCATTGTGAAGATGACTTCTGCACCGTTCACAACTTCGGCGATGCTGTCCGCCGTGCTGACCCCCGCCTCCTCGGCTGCGGTCAGGGCCGAG
>JBBRKU010000302.1:0-3968 GCA_038231735.1 Actinomycetales bacterium
GATCAGCTCTGGTTGAAGAAGCTTGCCTGTGTATCGCTGATCTTCTTGTCGTCGCCGAGCACTTCCACATAGGACGGGGAAAGCAGGAAGACCTTGTTGGTGACCCGCTCTATGCTGCCGTGCAGGCCGAATACCAGTCCGGCGGAGAAATCCACCAGGCGCTTGGCATCCGCCTCGCCCATGTCCGTGACGTTCATGATCACGGGAATGCCGTCCCGGAAGCTTTCGCCAATGATCTTGGCATCGTTGTACGAGCGCGGGTGGACGGTGGTGATCTGCCGCAGTCCGGGTGCCTCGTCACGGCTGGAGGCGGCACGTTTGATGGGGGTCACGGGAGCGCGGTACTCCTCGTCAGCACCCTTGGCGCTGGCGGGCTCAGGCACGGCTTCGACGCGCTGGTGCGCGTCCCGGTCATAGTCCACGGAATAATCCTCATTCTTGTGTCCCGACTGAGGATGCTCAGCCTCATAGTGCTCGTCACCATCGGCGAGCCCAAGATAGATCATTGTCTTGCGCAGAGCGCCGGCCATGGTTAGCTCCTCAGATGTCTGGATAGTTGCCGATCGGGTGCTGGTTTGCGTTGTTGCCAACAACTGGAACGCTACCGTAACGCCGGCCGCGCACCCAGAACATCCGATCCGACACGCAGGTGTGTCGCACCATGGGAAATAGCTTCTTCCAGATCCCCGCTCATCCCGGCCGAGATCGCCGTGGCTTCGGGGAAGTTCCGGACCACGCCGGCGGATATTGCGGCCAGCCGCGCGAATGCCTCGTCCGGGTTGCCCCCCAGCGGCGCAACGGCCATCACGCCGGCCAACCGAAGCCCAGACGCCTGCTGGAGCAGCGCGGCCAGATCCAGGACCGCCGAGGATTCAACGCCGCCCCGCCCGCCGGCCGCGGAATCCAGATTGACCTGGACAAAACACTCCAGGTCAGCCCGCCCGGTACGTTCCTGCCCGGCCACGACGGCGGCGCTGAGCGCCTTGACCAGCGCCGGCCTGTCCACCGAATGGACGGAGTGCGCATAGGCCACCACCGACTTGGCCTTGTTCGTCTGAAGCTGTCCGATGAAGTGCCAGCGCAGCGCGCGTCCGGAGAGGTCTGCCGCGGCCACCTCGGCGGCTTTGGCTGCCGCTTCCTGGTCACGGTTTTCGCCGACGTCCTGCACACCCAGGCCGGCCAACAGCCGGACCTCGGCGGCGGAATGGAATTTCGTCACCACGATGAGCGTCGGCTCCACCGCGCCCGCGGGCCGGAGCTTCATGGCCGCGGCAATGCGGGCCCTGACCTTGTCCAGGTTGTCCCTCAGCTCCGCGGTCCGGTCAGCGCTTCCTGCCGTGTCCCTATTCTCCGGCACAGATCACTCCGGCGAATCGTCCGGCCAGTCCGCTGTGGCCATCGCGCCGGTGGGAGAACAGCGCCGGTTCCTCCAACGTGCACGCCGGGATCCGCTCCGCCTCCACACCCAGGGCGGCCAGCTGGCTCAGCACGGCGGCCGGCAGGTCCAGGGCCGGCGTCCGCCAGCGCGTAGTGGCATAGCTGGCCGGGGCGACGGCGGCAACCTCCGCGCGCAGGGCCTGAGGAACCTCGTAGCATTCCCCGCAGACCGAAGGACCGAGCCAGGCCCGGATTCCCTCGGCACCACGGAGGCGCATCAGCGCCACGGTCTTGGGCACCACCCGCCCGGCTACCCCGGGCCGGCCGGCGTGGGCCACAGCGGTGAGCGGGGCGCCGTCCGCGGTCCACCCCAGCAGGACGACGGGGACGCAGTCGGCGACCATCACAGCCAGCGGCATATCCGCCGAAATCATGGCGTCCGCCGTGGGCCCGGCACCGGTGGCAAACTCACCCTCTGCCACCTCCGCCACCTCGCTGCCGTGCACCTGGTCCATGAACTGCAGCCGGCGGCCGCCGGTGCCCAGCTGCAGTTCGAGCTGCGCCCGGTTGCGGCGTACTTGCTCGGGGTCGCCGCCTACATGGAAGGCCAGGTTACCGGCTCCGGTGTCCGTGAAAGCTACCCGGATTCCCGGGCATACTTCACGGTGCCACCAAAACACAGATACCTGGCCTTCTCTGGACTGCCCTGTTGCGGAACTGCCCTGTTGCGGAACTGCTTGCTACATAACTGCTGATACTTGAGGGCTCTATTATTTCAGGAAGTCCGGGACGTCCAGGTCATCGAAGCGGTGGCCGCTCAGGTCCGGCTCCACGACGGCTGGCAGGTCCACGTCGAAGCCGGCGTCCGCCGGCGCGTGGCTGGTGGGCTGCTGTCCCCAGTGGTTCATGCCAATCGCCGGGGCGGAGGCCGGAACCGAGGCCGGGGCAACGGAGGGAACGGCCGGAGCCGACGCGACCTTTACCAGCCGGGCGGAGGGATCCTTCAGCGCGGAGGTTACGTCCACGTCGTCGAACCCGGCAGCAATCACTGTCACGCGCGCCTCATCCCCCAGGGCATCGTCAATGACGGCGCCGAAGATGATGTTCGCCTCGGGGTGCGCGACTTCCTGGACCAGCCGGGCAGCCTCGTTGATTTCAAAGAGGCCGAGGTCGGAGCCGCCCTGAATGGACAGCAGCACGCCGTGGGCACCGTCGATGGAGGCTTCCAGCAGCGGAGAGGCGATGGCCAGTTCCGCGGCCTTGACGGCGCGGTCCTCGCCCCGCGCGGAGCCGATGCCCATCAGGGCGGATCCCGCGCCCTGCATGACGGACTTGACGTCGGCGAAGTCGAGGTTGATCAGGCCGGGAGTGGTGATCAGGTCGGTGATGCCCTGGACACCGGAGAGCAGCACCTGGTCCGCGGAGCGGAAGGCGTCCAGCACGGAGACGTTCCGGTCACTGATGGAGAGCAGACGGTCATTGGGGATCACGATCAGCGTGTCCACCTCGTCGCGAAGCGCGTCGATGCCGGCCTCGGCGGAGCCGGCGCGGCGGCGGCCTTCAAAGGTGAACGGCCGGGTGACCACGCCAATGGTCAGCGCGCCGAGCGAACGGGCAATGCGGGCGACGACGGGCGCGCCACCGGTGCCGGTGCCGCCACCCTCGCCGGCGGTCACGAACACCATGTCCGCCCCGCGCATGACCTCTTCGATCTCATCGGCGTGGTCCTCGGCAGCCTGCTTACCCACCTCGGGGTTCGCACCGGCGCCCAGGCCTCGGGTCAGTTCACGGCCGACGTCGAGCTTGACGTCGGCATCACTCATCAGGAGCGCCTGGGCGTCCGTATTGATGGCAATGAACTCGACACCGCGCAGACCCACCTCGATCATGCGGTTGACTGCGTTCACGCCACCGCCGCCGATGCCGACGACCTTGATGACGGCCAAGTAATTCTGGGGTGCTGCCACGGTACGTGTCCCTTGTTCGTGTCCTGATGAGAATCTGTGTGCCCTATCGCGGCGGTTAGTCTCAACCACCACTTAAAGCCTTAAAGCTTAACCTTCAACTTGAAGGTTATAGTTATGTCAAGTAACTCTTGTCTGCGACGCTATGGGTCATCTCTGCCGCATGCAATTACCGGCCCCGCGTGTCGCGCTAATAGGTGCCAAATTGCCACCGCCTACCGGGTCACCGGGTGCCGCGGGGCACTCACGTCGTAAACCTTCACGGGCGCCGGCTCCGGTTTACCCGGCTCCCTCGCCGGCGGCGGGGCATTGACCAGCGCCTGGACCACCTTGGCCTTGAGCTCCCGTTCGCTCGCATTTCCCCACACAATCGTCTTGCCGTCGTCGAGCGTCAGCTCGACGGCATCCGGCGAACTGGCGGACGCGTGCGCCAACTTCGCCAGGATCGAGGCCGGCAGGGCTGCCAGCACGGCGGTCATCGCCGTGAAGGTCGCGTTGCCGATGGCCGCGGTGCCGCCATCGATGATCGGCAGCGGCACCGACGCCGGGTCCGCCGTCGAGCCGAGCTGGATCCCGTCCGGATCAACCATAATGTAGTGCTGGTCGTTCTTCAGCAACGCCACCGGC
>JBBRKU010000303.1:0-3968 GCA_038231735.1 Actinomycetales bacterium
AACTGGGCCTGATCAGCCGGCATGCACACCTCCCGCTGCTACTACGGTACCGCCGCCGTTTTGGTTCAGCGGGCGTGTTGGTTCAGCGGAGGCAACTGAGCAAATTTCGTTCGGCTGGTTGACGACGGATCCGGGGCCGACGTCGACGGCGGCTGGTTCCCGCGGGTCATCGCCCCAGGACCGCTGCGGAAATGACATCCGGGCGCTCGATGGCCACGGCATGCCCGGTCCCCGGGACCACCTCGGGGTGGACCCCCGGCGCCGTCGCCGCCAGCCGGCCGAGCAGAGCCGTACGGTCATACTGGGAGGAGTGCTCGCCGAGCAGCAGCGTCGTCGGAATCCGGACGGCGGCCAGCTGGCGATCGGTCAGCAGTCCGGGCGCCGGCAGCCGGCGGCGGAAGCCGGTGCCGGCGCGGGCCAGCCTCCCCAGCTCGCGGTCCGCGAGGGCTCCGTTCCTCAACCGCCGGGCTGCATGCTGCCGCAACCCGCCGGGCAGCCAGGCCGCCAGTTTTCCTGCCCGCAGCCAACAGCCGAAGTGTGCCCTCTGCGGTTGCAGTCCAGGAGGCTCGATCAGGGTGAGCGCGCAGGCGCGCTGTCCGGTCTGCAATTGGTGGTTGAGGGCAAGCCAAGCCCCCGTCGAGGAGCCGACCAGGTGGCCCCGCTGCGAGCCGGTGGCGGTCAGCAGCTCGTCCAGCCAGCCCACCGCGTCGTCCGCAGTTTCTACCGGAGCCGTTTGGGTGGACAGCCCCAGTTCACCGAGAGGATCAACCGCTATCACTTCGCGCCCCAGGCTGAGCGCGCCGGCGTTCTTGTACCAGGAAGCGGCGAAGCCGCCCGGACCGCCGAGGAGCACGATGGGACGGGTGCCGCGGGGGCCGCTGCGGTAGAGCCTGACGGTACCGGATCTGGTGGTCACATCTTCGGTCCGGAACGGGACAGGCCACAACCGGTGCAGCGTCTCAATGTATTTCCGCTGGAAGCTTTCACGCGCCTGGATACTGGTGAAACCCGAGATGCCGGGGGCGGAGGACTTCACGTGGTCGTCACCGGGTCCTTTCGTTGTTGCGGCGATCAGACCGTAAAGGCCTCGCGTCCAGCCAACAAGCCTATTAGACCGGCCCGTCTGCCAGCCTACCGGGAAGGACACTACCGGAGAGAAAATTGTTCTTGACAATTAAAGTAATCGGTGGGAATCTGTACACATGTTGGAAATCGCAGTGATTGAGGACCCGGCCGCCGCGGAGGCGTCGCTGGATCCGATCCGGGTGATGCTGCTGGCCGAACTCCGCGTGCCGGCGTCGGCGACGGCGTTGGCTGCCCGGCTGGGACTTCCGCGGCAGAAGGTGAACTACCATCTGAAGGCGCTGGAGCGGCACGGACTGGTGGAGCTGGTAGAAGAGCGGCGGAAGGGCAATGTCACCGAACGCATCATGCGCGCGGCCGCGTCATCTTTTGTCATCTCGCCCGCGGCTTTGGCTGCGGTCCAGCCCGACCCCGGTCAGTCCCCGGACCGGCTGTCCGCCCGCTGGATGCTGGCGGTCGCGGCCCGGCTGGTGCGCGACGTCGGGACCCTGATCACCGGGGCCGCAGCGGCCAACAAGCGGCTGGCCACCTTCGCGATGGACGGCGAGCTCCGGTTCGCCTCGGCGGCGGACCGCGCCGCCTTCGTCGAGGAACTTGCCGCCGCCGTGACCATGCTGGCGGCGAAGTACCACAGCGATACCGCAGCCGGTGGACGCAAGCACCGGATCGTCGTCGCCCTTCATCCGAGCGTTACCGTCCCCGGTAGCACCGGCGCATCAACACACATCGGAGCCGGCCGGGGCGCCGGCGCTATCAAGGAGTAGGACCATGGGCAAGGAATTCGAGATTGTCTCCGAAATTGAGATCGACGGGACATCGCAGCAGGTGTTCGAGGCCGCCACGACCGGCAACGCCGGATGGCTGTGGCCGATGGAAATCGAGCCTAAATTGGGCGGGGCAGGTCCATGGGGGAGCAAAGTCACGGCCTGGGACCCGCCGCACCACTTTGCCAATCACATGGAGGGAGAGAACGGCTTCTTCAACACTCTGGACTACCGGATTGAGGAGCGCGCCGGCGGCAGGGCCTGGCTGCGCTATGTGCACAGCGGCATCTTCTTCGACGACTGGGACAACCAGTACGACGGCGTCCGCAAGCACACCGCCTTTTACCAGCACACGCTGGGGCAATATGTCCACTATTTTGCTGGCAGACCGGCAGCCTTTGCGGACGTGCAGGGTCCGGAGGCCTCCAAAGCGGCGGATGGCTTCGACGCGCTCCGGAACGCGCTGGGAATCACCGAAGGGACCGTCCAGGACACCACGGTGAGCGTAGCCGTGCCCGGACTTGAGACCTTCGACGCCGTCGTGGACTACCTGGACCCGAACTTCATCGGCCTGCGCACCCCGGACGCCATGTACCGTTTCTTTGGCCGCAACGCCTTCGGCGCCATCGTGGGGATGACCGCGCACCTGTTCGCCCCTGGAGCCGACGGCGAGTCCGCCGGCGCCGCCTGGCAGAAGTGGCTGAACGGCCTGTACGCCTAAGACCTGTAGGCCTGAGAGAGCCGTAGGCTTGCGTACAGAGGATTCCGCAAATCAGAAGCTGTCCCAGGATGGAGTAGCCATGCCCTACGGATATACCGGAACGATGAAGACCAAACCCGGCCACCGCGACGAGGTGGTGGCGATTCTGCTGGCCGGTGCGGACGGCCTGCGCGACGCCGGATGCCACCTTTACACCGTGGGGGTCTCCGAGTCGCAGCAGGACGCCATCTGGGTGAACGAGGTCTGGCAGAGCAAAGAACACCACGACGCCTCGCTGAAGCTTCCGGAGACCCGGGCCGCCATCAGTAAGGCCATGCCAATGCTGACCGGCGAATTCTCGCAGCAGGAGCTGACCGTCGTCGGCGGCCTGGGTCTGTAGGGCATGTGCCTCGGGTTGAGTCATGGACGCTGATCAGGAGCGCACTCCCGGCCGGGTGGACTGGGCGCGTGTTGCCGGAATTCTCATCCCCGTCACGGCCATCCTCATCGTCATTCTGGGAACGGCAATCATTCTTGTTGCGGGCAGCGAGGCCTCGTTCGGCTGGTTTGCCTACGCCCCGCTGTCCAATACAACCTTCCTGCCCGAGGGCATCGTTTACCTGGGCGCTTCCAGCAGAGTGGGCATGGCCCTGTGCGGCGTCGGGCTGGTTGTTCTGGCGTTTTGGATGGGCTACAGGACAGGGCGCCGCCGCCGCCCCTGATGGCCGGGCCGGTGCCCGGTTACCCGCGAGCTAACCGCGGTTGGTGTCAATGACGCAGAAACGGTTCCCTCCGGATCTGCGAGGACAACAAAGTCCACCTCCTCGCCTGGCGGATAGAGATCCCAGGCGACCCTCTCGGCGCCCAGCTCCAGCAGGCGTTCGATTTCAGCCTCTTGGTCCTCCGCATGGAGGTCAAGATGAATACGCGGGTGCAATTGAACCGGAGTCTCACTCGTTCCCAGCGCCAGATGCGCTCCACCGCCGTTCTCCAGCACCAGGATGACCCAATCATCTTCGGGGGCCGACTTCGTTTTGTAGCCGAGTACGGCGCTCCAGAACCGCATGGTCCGTGGAAGTGGCATCCGCGGCATCCGTCAGGGACGCCGCAAGCCCGTTGCGCCCCTGCTGGACCGGCGCTAGGCTCAACCAACATCCAAGGCACGAAAGGACGACGCATCATGCAAAGGATCACGCCGTGTTTATGGTTCGATACTCAAGGCGAAGAAGCAGCGCAGTTCTACATTTCGGTATTCAAGAATTCAAAAATCCTGAACATTTCACGGTACGGCGAGGCTGGCCCTGGCCCGGAAGGACAGGTTCTGACGGTCAGCTTCGAGCTCGACGGACAGGAATTTACGGCGCTCAACGGCGGTCCGGAATTCAAATTCAGCGAGGCCGTATCCTTCCAGGTCAACTGTG
>JBBRKU010000304.1:0-3962 GCA_038231735.1 Actinomycetales bacterium
GATCGAACTCCGTCTGGTCGACCTTAACCATCTCTGCGGATGTTGCGGGTAATTCCTGTACCTGGTCCATGGTTGGCCCTCTCACGTGTAGCTGTAGAATCCGCGGCCGCTCTTGCGTCCCAGCATCCCGGTTTCCACCATCCGCATCAACAGCGCCGGCGGTACAAAGTGGGGTTCCCTGAACTCCCCGTACAGCGAGTTGGCCACATGCAGGGTGGTGTCAAGGCCGACGAGATCGGTCAGCCGCAGCGGCCCCATCGGGTGGGCGCAGCCCTGTTCCATTCCGTCATCGATGTCCGCCGCGGTGCCGTGGCCCGCTTCGAGCATGCGGATCGCGGAGAGCAGATACGGCACGAGCAGGGCGTTGACAATGAATCCCGCGCGGTCCTTGGCATAGACCACCCTTTTGCCCAGCACGTCGGCGTAGGCTTCGGCGCGTTTGAGCGTGTCCGTGCCGGTGAGCAGGGAGGGGACCAGCTCGACGAGGTTGAGCACCGGGACAGGATTGAAGAAATGCATCCCCAGGACCTGTTCCGGGCGCGAGGTGACTGCCGCGATCCGGCTGATCGGGATGGATGAGGTGTTTGACGCCAGAATGGCCTCCGGCGCCCGCACCGCTGCGTCGATGCGGCGGAACGCATCGAGTTTGAGCTCCGGGATCTCCGGCACTGCCTCGATAATGAGTTGCCGATCGGAGAAGGCTCCGACGTCGGTGGCGAAGCTGAGCCGCACCAGTGCCGAGTCCCGCTCCGGACCGGAGAGCTTGCTGGCAGCCGCGGCCCGGTCCAGGGAGGCTGTCAGACGTTGCCGTCCGGCCGCAGCGGTGGCGTCGTCGAACTCCACGACGACGACGTCACTTCCGGCCCGTGCGCAGACTTCGGCGATCCCGGCGCCCATCAGTCCACAGCCGAGGACGCCCACCCGGCTGATGCCGTCCGCGAATCCAGCCGTCATGGCTGGCTGACCCGGTTCAGGGCCGCATAGGCTAACTGCTCGATGAGCAGCGACGAGGCTGCGGAGGATTCAGCGGCGGCGTCGATGGCAGCCTTGGTCCAGGCCAGCGCCATCGCCGGCTGCCCGGCCAGGAAGGCGGCCCGTTCCAGGGCCACGGCTAAGGCCTGCCCCGCCGGGACCCGCACGCCGAAGAGACTGATCTCCCGGGCGATGGCCGGTCCGACGGCACGGACCAGCCGGGTCAGGCCGCCGGAGCTGGGCAGGATGCCCAGCCCCACCTCGGGCAGCCCGAACCGGGCCGATTCGTCAGCGATCCGCACGTCGCATGCCAGTGCCAGCTCAAACCCCGCCCCGAGGCAGTAGCCCGAGATAGCCGCGAGCGTCGGCTGCCCAAGGCGCGCGACGACGTCGTACAGGGACCCGCTCCCCCGGTAGTAGGCGGCGATCCGCTCCGGCGTCATCTCCGGCAGTTCCGAGGTGTCCGCCCCGGCGGAGAAGGCCCGCGCGGAACCGGTGAAGACGATGGCGCCGGCCGCGCGGACGGCTGGCGTCCGCAGCGTGTCCAGCAAGGCCTGCTCCACCGCGGTGGAGAGCGCATTCATTTTGGCTGGCCGGTTCAGCTGCAGCACCGCCACCTTGCCCTGGTGATGCACCTGGACCAGCGGATCCTCCGCAGGCGCAGCAGGGGCGGCGGGCATCCCGGCGGCAGGCTCCTCAACGGAGTGCGGTTGGGTCATTGCGGCACGGCTCCGGCGTAACCGAGCAGGCCCTCGGCCCCACGCTTGTTGATTTCGTTGCCGATGATGATGGTCTGGATCTCCGAAGTTCCCTCCCAGATGCGGTCCACGCGCAGTTCGCGCCACAGCCGCTCCACCGGGTTTTCGCGCATGTAGCCGCGGCCGCCGAAGATCTGCAGGGCGTTGTCCACGCAGCGGTTCGACGCTTCGGACGCGCCGAGCTTGATCACCGCGGCCTTGGCATTGAGCAGCTTGCGGTCCATGCCCTGGTCCGCCTCCCAGGCGATCTGGTAGGTCAATGCCCGGTTGGTCATAATGTCGACCGTGTTTTTGGCGAGCATGTTCTGGATCAGCTGGTAGCTCAGGATCGGGTTCCCGAACTGCACGCGATCCTTGGCCCAGTCCGCGGCCAGCAGCGTGGCGCGTTCCGCGGCCCCGATGGTGCGTGCCGCGATCATCAGCCGTTCCTCCACAAACCAGTCCCGGGTGAGCTCGTAGCCCTGGCCGATCGCCCCGAGGATCTTGTCCGCCCCGACGCGCACATCCTCGAAGATGAACTCGGGGTGCTCATAGACAAAGGTGTGGGTGTAGCGCGGCACCCGCTTGACGGAGACGCCGGGAAGGTCCTTGTCGACCAGGAACATGGTGGGCGCGCCGTCTACGCTGGCCAGCAGCAGGATGAAGTCAGCCACGTCGCCGATGGTGACAAAGAGTTTCTCACCGTTAATCAGGTAGGAGTCCCCGTCCTTGAACGCGGTGGTCTTGATGTTCTGCGGATCGGAACCGGCCTCCGGTTCGGTGATGGCGACCGCGTCGCGCCGTTCACCGCGGATTTCCGGAAGCAGGTATTCCTCCCGCTGGGCCGGCGTGCAGGCCTTGAGCGCGTTCGCCGGCCGCCACATGGTGTCCCAGAGCGCTCCGGTCAGTTTGCCTACCTCCTCGGAGACAATGGCGTGTTCCAGCACGGACAGCCCGGCACCGCCCCATTCGGAGGGCATGTTGATGGCGGCCAGGCCGTGGTTGATGATGAGCTGCTTGACCTTCGCGTGCTGCTCGGCGTTGAGACCGTTGTTCATTTCGCAGTCCAGTTCGTACTGCATCATTTCATTGGTCCAAGCGATGGCGCGTTGCTTGAGGTCGATCTGCCGAGGGGTCATCCGGAAGTCCATCGGAATCCACTTTCTGTCGGGTTGGGTGATTGCTGGTCGTGATAATGGGAATGTCTGGGTTTGGTCAGGGCTTAGGCAAAGGGGACCGGTCATCGAGCACGATGCGGGCATCCAGGGCGATAGCGCCCTCCGGCAGCGCGGCGACCGGGTTGCATTCGATGTCGCTGATTTCCGGATGGGAGGCTGCCAGTTCGGAGAGCCGGCCGACGATGTTGGCGGCGGCGTCCAGGTCCACCGGCCGCCGGCCGCGGGCGCCCGTGAGCAGTGCGGCGCCGCGCAGTGAGAGCAGCAGCTCCCGTGCCTGTGCCGTGGACACAGGTCCCAGCGCGCAGCGGACGTCGTGCAGGATTTCGGCGAAGACGCCGCCGAGACCGACCAGCACGACGGGACCGAAGCGCGGGTCACGGCGCACTCCTACCAGCAGTTCGACGGCGCCTGAGAGGTCAACCATTTCCTCCACCGAACACGACGGCGGCGCGAGCCGGATCTGGACGTCCTCCCAGGCGGCGAGCAGGCCGGCGGTGTCCCGGATGCCCAGGATGACTCCGCCCCGGTCGCTCTTATGTTCGTCGCCAAGTGCCTTGAGGACCAGCGGGAATCTCAGCCGGGCGACGGCGGCCAGCAGTTCTTCGGGGCCGGTCACCTCCGCAGCGGGGACGAACGGGATGCCGGCGCCCTGCAGCAGCTTCCGGGACGCATAGTAGCCGGTGTCCGTGACCGGGGCAGCGGCCGGGGCCAGATCCGGCACGCCGCTGGGCGGCTCGGAGTGCCTGCGGGCCAGCCGGCCCAGCGCCCAGGCTGCCTCTTCGATGCCCCGGTACACCGGGACGCCGCCCTCGCGGAGGGCGTCGGCGGCTGCCGACTTCCAGTTCATAGTCTGCACCACGACGGTCCCGCCCCGCGCGGCCGTCAGGTCTGCCATCTGCCGGGCCGCCTCGATTTCGCGGGACGCCAGGTCCGGTCCGTAGTCGCCGTATCCGCCGAAGTAGCCGCTCATCAACGTGGCATCCACCTCGTCGCTGCCGGTGAGGTGGTCCAGCACACGGGGGAAGCAAAAGATGTCCTGCTCTCCCCCGCCGGCCACGTCCACGGGATTGCTCAC
>JBBRKU010000305.1:0-3958 GCA_038231735.1 Actinomycetales bacterium
AGGCATCAGCGTGGTCAGAGTCTCCGGTGCGCCTTGTGTTTGTCGGGCACCCAGGCGGCGACCATGCCGGTGCGGATCATCTGCCTGGCCAGGAAGGCCAGTTGGTAGCGGGGGTCGGCCTCGAGCGCGAGGTCCATGAATTGGAGTGCTTTGCTGCCCCTGCCCTGCCACCAGCTGATGTAGCCGACCGCCAGCAGCACCGGCGCTACGTACGGCGGTGCCCCGTTGGTGTAGAGGTGCAGGAGGACTTGTTCGGCCCATTCCAGGCGCGACCAACGGGGGGACTGTTGGGTTTGGGCGAGCAGGATCCGGACCATTGGCTCGTCGATGCCCGGAATGTCCGCGAGCAGCTGGTCGCGTATGGCGTTGAACTGGAAGTCCGCCAGCAGTTCAAAGGTTTGTGCGGAGGTGGGGTAGTTTCCTGCGTCGAGGAGGCTTGCCCAGAGCAGCCTGGCCCGGATCAGGGCCTCGCCGGGGAGGAGTGCCGCGATGCTGATTCTGGACAGCTCGACGGCGGTCGAGGCGTGGGCTGCGGGTGCCGGGGCCGGGAGCGTTACCTCGTGCCCGTCAGCCGCGGCGTTCTGCGCTGGGGATCTTCCGCTCATGGCTGGACCCCTCCTGTCCTGGACTCGCCCTCCGGCAGATTGGCATCCTGTCCTGACGGGCGCGTGCCGTACAAAACCAATCGTCGGCCGGCCGCGTTACCCGGCCGTTATTGGGCGGGGAGCTACAGGAAGGGCCGCAGCGGGATGAGGACAAGTTCGCTGAACCGGGCCAGCAGTGGGCGGCCGCTCCACTCCTCGATGGTCAGCCGCCGGCTGTTGGCGCTGTCGACGGCGAAGATTTTCTCCATGTCCGCTGCCAGGTCCGTGCTATAGATTTCGAGGTTGGACTCGTAGTTCCCGGTGAGGCTGAGCCGGTCGATGTTCGCGGTGCCCACCGTTACCCACTGACCGTCGATCGTCGCCGTCTTGGCGTGGATCATGGCGTTGCGGTAGAGCAGGATGGTCACGCCTTCGGCCAGCAGCGATGAGTAGAACCCGCGGGAGAGCCAGTCGGAGAGGACGTGGTTTGAGTCCTCAGGAAGGATGACCCGCACATCCACCCCGCGGCGGCTGGCCTTAAGCAGCGCTGTGAGGATCTGCTGATCGGGGATGAAATACGCCGTTGTGATGTAGATATGGTCCCTCGCGCGGTTGATCGCGTCCAGGTAGATACCGCGGATGGGATAGACCAGGTGCGCAGGGATGTTGTTGACCGGCCGCATGCTCGGCTGCCAGAAATCTGCACCCGTTTCCTGGATTCCCGGTCTCTCCTGACCCAGCCGGTCATTCCACACGACCAAAAACGCCCGGTGGAGGTCACTGGCTGCGGGGCCTACCACCTTCAGGTGGGTGTCGCGCCACTCGGTCGCGTAGAGCGAGCCGATGTTGTAGCCGCCGATGAAACCGATGCGGCCGTCGATAACCAGCAGCTTCCGGTGGTCCAGGCCAGTGCTGCGGACGGTTCGCAGCAGAAGGGAAGGGCGTATCACGGGAAAACGGAAGACCTGGATGCGGGGATCAAAGTTGTAGAACCGTGGCGGCACCACCAGATTGGCAAAGCCGTCATAGATGACGAACACCTCCACGCCACGGTCAACGGCTTCGGTCAGCGCGTCCTTGAACTGATGGCCGGTCTTGTCGCCCTTCCAGATGAAGGTTTCCAGGAAAATTTGGTGTTTGGCCCCCCGGATTGCGCCGAGCATGTCATCGTAAAGGTCCTGGCCGCTGGTGTAAATCGTCGTGTCAGAGTCGGCAACCCGACTCTCGAACACGCCGGGGTGGGGAAATCCCTTGCGTCTGGTTCGAGCGTGCTTTTTCACGGCGTCCATGAGGACCAGGCCGGCGATGACAGCGGCTTGCGTGCCGAGGCCAGCCAGCAAGGTGCGGAGAGCCACCGTTTTGAGCCGGTCTATGTTTTCATTGCGTCGGCGCGAGTTCATGGCAGTAGCCTAGCCGCAATGCCGCGCCGGCTTGGGTGACGACCGAATACTTATGACCCAGGAACATGGCCGTACTGGCGGCGGCCTCGGTGATGTCGACGACGGGTACCTGCAGCAGCTCCTGCAATCCCTCGCGGCCGTGTTCCCCGTAGCCGGCCTGGATGACGGCGTCGAACGGTTCGGGGTAGGAGAGAACCTTGTCCCTGACGGCCATCGCAGCCAGGTAGATTTCGAAGTTTCCCTCGCAGGAATCCGCACCGAAGCGGGGTGTGAGGCCGACGATCTCGGTGCCGGCGGCGGCGCGTGCCTGCGCGCGATGGATTTGGTCATGGAGGCGGTGGTGTTGCCGTTGGCGACGAGGATGCGCATGATGTTCCTTTTGATGGCCTGCGTCAGTGGACGCTGGGGACGGCGATTGGTTCTCCGGAGAAGTCATGGAAAGTCCGGCTGCGGTCGGCTAATAGGAAGTAGGCGATGGCCCCGATGCCCGCTCCCACAAACCTGGAGAACGCGGAAACCGGTTCGAGCGCCGGGATGAAGGCGATGAGAAGGGAGATGACGGCGGCGGTATTGGGGATGGACAGCATGTTGATCGGAATGCCCCAGAAGTTGCCTTTGATGATGGATTTGCGCGTCGTGGAGGAGCGGGTGACGTCGCAGAAATTCAGGACGAAGGTGGCGTAGATGGATACCCAGAGTGCGCCGCCAGCGAAAATCTCGCGCCCCATGGCGCCGCCGGTCAGTGCGTTGTGCGTTGAGAGGGCGATGTACCCTCCGGCCGCGGATCAGGGCGGGAATCTGCGCGCCATGGATTCCGAAGGCGATGCGGCTCATGGCGGGGAACGGGTCGCCCGTCTTGTGGCCCATGAAGCCGGAGAAGGTCAGCAACAGGAACAGCAGCACAGCCCCAACGCCGAGGGCAAGCAGAATTTGCCAGGCGCCGACACCCAGCGCGAAAAGGCCTATGGCGAAACCATAATTGCCCGGGCTGTGTACGTCGTTGGCCCACAGAGTGAAGATGCTTTAACTGGTCCACCGACGCCCAGCGGCCTGGGTGGGAGCTAGATCCTGGTTGTAGAGACGGGCGCTGGTGGGCTCAGGGACGGGTGGCTGATCCGCGGAGGCTCAAAAGCCGGGCAGGCCGGTCTGCGATGCGTTACTCCAGCGTTACTGCTGCGTTACTGCTGCGTTACTGCTGCGTTATTGTCCAGCTCTGTTTAAGGTATCTTCCAGCTGTTTTCCAGATGGCCCGCTTTTTGCCCCGGGGGAAACCCTATCTGGGTGATCTGGCTGGGCATATAGTTACTGGCCCAGCCAACAACGCGGCACGGCTTCACGCGGCGGCCATGTACTTCCTCACGGATGAGCAAGCGGGTAGGGCGAAGATTGTAGACACCGGGGCTGTACACGGCGTTCCATGCCGTCTCCGTCCACACGAAGCCGGACGGCACCCGGTCTGCGGCCGGAGCGTGTGACGAATTGCTGATTCTGATCCGTCTGTTCTTCGGCGCCCTCCTCGTCGAACGGCTGAGCGGAAAGCCTGCCAGCGCCGGGGCCTTCTGTGGTGGTCATCTCGCACTAGTATCCAACGTGCGCCTGGCAGGGCCGTCTATGGGAACCACGGCTTTGCTCGTCATGGATGTCCGGCAGGGCATAGCCGACCGCTTCGATGATGCTGGTTACCGGCAATGAGAGCTCTCGGCAATTGCGGCTGGCGAGGGCTTCGCGACCGGGGCTCCGGCTCAGCTCTGAGCAGTGGGTGGCACAGATTGGGCACCGGCAATATTGACCAACCAGCTGACGCCGAACTTGTCCGTGCACATGC
Source organism: Actinomycetales bacterium (assembly GCA_038231735.1). Lineage (GTDB taxonomy): Bacteria > Actinomycetota > Actinomycetes > Actinomycetales > Micrococcaceae > Arthrobacter_M. The sequence continues at coordinate 3,810 of JBBRKU010000305.1, forward strand.
CAAACGTGTCACCCCAAGGAGCGCGCTCAAGCGGCATGGCGACGGTGCCGCCGTCGGACAGCTTGTCCCAGTAGCCGCGAAGCTCGGCTTCGTCGTCGCCGCTGAGGGAGACGGAATAGTTGTTGCCGGGCGTATAGTCCATCCGGTTC
>JBBRKU010000306.1:0-3957 GCA_038231735.1 Actinomycetales bacterium
ATCCGGTGCTGCGCGCCCGCGCCGTGCCGGTTGACGGCCAGCTGCCGTACGGGGACCTGGTGGCACTAGCCGGGTTGATGCGCCAGGTTATGCATGCGGCTCCCGGGGTGGGATTGGCGGCTCCGCAGGTCGGCATCCCGTTGCAGCTGGCCGTGCTCGAAGATCTGCATGAGGTGGCCGCCGATGTGGCCGCGGGCCGCCAGCGGACACCCCTGCCATACACGGTCATCGTCAATCCGCGCTATGAATCAATAGGCGGTGAGGCCGCGTCGTTCTATGAAGGGTGCCTGTCCATGTCCGGCTGGCAGGCCGTCGTCGAACGTCCCTTGCGCGTGCAGCTGGACTACCAGGACGAGAGCGGTGCGGCTCAGAGCGCGGAATTCAGCGGTTGGCCGGCGCGGATTGTGCAGCACGAAACGGACCACCTGGCGGGAACGCTGTACGTCGACAAGGCGGTGATGAGGTCGCTGGCCTGCGACGCCGAATACAGCCAGCGTTGGGCACAGCCCGGCATCGAGCTGGCCCAGTGCGGGCTCGGCTTCTAAGGCCCCCGCCCTGCCCGCCCTGCCCGGCCTTCAGCCGGCGGGCGCCGGATTGGCCGCCGTCGGCAGGTGCCTTGCCCACCATCCCAGGATGTGCTCGAAGCGCTGCTTGCGGTGATGCGGCGTCCCGGAGCGCGAGAGCTCGTGATTCTCCCCCGGGAAGACCAGCAGCTCGGTTTCCACGCCCCGCATTTTCAGCGCGGTGTAGTAGCGGTGGGCCTGTTCCAGCGGGCACCGCAGGTCCTCCTCGGAGTGGATCACGAACGCAGGCGTGCGCACCTTGTGCACCTGTGCCATCGGGCTCTGCGCGCGCACGGCCTCCGGATCGGTGCCGGCGTATTCATCGGAGAAGAACCAGCCGATGTCCGAGGACCCGACGAAGCTGGCGGGGTCCAGGTAGCCACGCTCCACGATGGCGGCGGCGAAGCGCTGGTCCTGGGCGATGGTCCAGGCAGTGAGGTAGCCGCCATAGGATCCACCCATGATGCCCAGATGGTCCCGGTCCAGTTCGGGATGGGCGGCCAGTGCGCCGTCCAGGAAGGCCAGCACGTCCGAGAGGTCCACGGTGCCCATGGCCGCCTTGATCGCCCGGGCGTGCTCGTAGCCGTAGCCGGCGGCGCCGCGCGGATTGCACATCAGCACCGCGTAGCCGGCCTCGGCATAGACCTGTGCCTCATCGAAAAGGCCCCAGCCATACTGTGCAAACGGGCCGCCGTGGATGTTCAGCAGCACCGGATGCGGGCCCTCGCCCTCCGGCAGCAGCAGCCAGCCGTGCACCGGGTAGCCTTCAGGCCCCTCGAAGGTCACCTCGCTGGGCTCAATCACCCCGGCCTGGGCACGGAAGGCGGCGGAGAAATCCGTCAGCGGCCGCAGCTGGCCGCCGTCGAGCACGGCAACGTCGCCCGCGCTCCGGACATCCGTGAAGCTCACGACGACGGCGTCCCCGACCGCCGCTGCCCCGGTCACCAGCTGCGGGCCTTCGGCCAGCACGCTTGCCTCGCCTTCGGCCGTCACCTTCATCAGCCGCATGCTGCCGCGGCTGCGGTCCAGCGCCAGCACGGCGTCGGCGCCGACGCGCACCAGCGCGTCCGCGATTTCGCCGAAGTCCAGGGTTTTGCTGTCCGTGAGCCGGCGCGCCCGCGACGGATCGGAGACCGGGGCAACGTAGATCCCGGTGTGCGCACCCACAAAGTCCTGGCGGTTCGGACCCATGTCCGCCGCCAGGAAAAAGAGCCACTTGCCGTCCGCGGAGACGGTTCCCGGGCCAGCGTCCAGGGTCGAGCCGTCCGCCAGGTTGGTCAGCTGGGTCACCGCACCGCCGTCCGTGCCGATCGAGTAGACGTTGCTGAGCAGGTCCTCATCCGCGCCCTCGTGCAGGCCGGCGGTGAACAGGATATATCCGCCGTCGGGAGTGAACCGCGGCGCCGAGTGGTCCGCGTCCGCGTGTGTCAGTTGCCGCGCCGCCGGGACCGCGGAGAAGGCGACCCCGCCGCCGTGCGCGCCCTCGCCATCGGCCAGCGCCTCTTTGGCACGGCCCGCCGGCGCCACCGGGGGCTCCGCATCCACCGACGGCACCTCCACGATGAACAGCTGCTGGCGCTGGTCCTCGGTGTAGCCCAGTCCGTTCATCCGGAATTTGAAGCTGGTGATATGCCGGGCGTCCTCCGCGCCGGTGGCCACCCCGTCCGCACTGCCGTAGCGCCCCTGCGCCGGAACGCGGGAGGTGAAAGCGATCTGCCGCGAGTCCGGCGACCAGTCGAAACCTGACACGCCCATCTTCTGGTCCGTGATGGCCTGCGGTTCCCCACCGGCTGCGTCCACGATGTACAGCTGCGGGCGCCCACCGGTCTCCGTCCGGATGAAGGCCAGAACCTGTCCGTCCGGGGAGAACATGGGAGACGCGTCGCGGAAGCCGCGAGTGATCCGCCGTGCCGGAGCATCTGCGGACAGCCGAACGCTCCAGAGCTGGCCGACGTAGCAGTCGCCGTCGAAGTCCGGCCGACTGACGGCCACCACGGCCCGCGAGCCGTCTGGATGAACTGTGGGGGCGGAGACGGAATTCAGCAGGGGCAGGTGTTCGATTTTCACAACTGTGAGCCTAGTCTCACCTTTCCGGTGAACGTAAATCCGGTGCTCGGTTACGGTTGGCCCGTTGCTGCCCGCACCCTCAGACCCGTGCGAGCGCACTTAGGATTGGATCCATGTATCCCTCCGCCGTGCAAGCCCTGCTGTGCCCCGTCTGCGCAGACTCCTTCGACGTACCGGCGGCAGGCGCCGGGGCGTTGGTCTGCGGCTCCGGACACAGCTTCGATATTGCCAAGCAGGGATATATCAACCTGTTGACAGGAGCCGGCACGCACTTCACCCCGGACAGCGCGGCAATGGTAGAGGCGCGCACTGGGTTCCTGGCTGCGGGCCACTACGAGCAGCTCGCTGACGCCCTGGCCCGCATTGTCGCCAGCCATTTACCGGCTGGTCCCGGGACCTCTCCGGAAAACCGGCCAGCCGATCTCGTCGTTGATGCCGGAACGGGCACGGGCTACTACCTGGAACACCTCCGCCGGCTTGTGGACGTGGCTTCGGTGGGGCTGGACATCTCCAAATACGCCCTTCGCCGCGCCGCGCGTACCAATCCGGAGACGGTAAACCTGGTCTGGGACATCTGGCGCCCGCTGCCCCTTGCCGCGGGCTCTGCCGCCGCCGTCGTCGTCGTCTTTGCTCCGCGCAACGCCGCGGAGTTCTCCCGGATTCTCCGGCCGGGCGGCATCCTGGCCGTGGTCACTCCACTGCCCGGTCATCTGGCCGAAATCGCCGGGCCCGTGGGGCTGCTGGGCCTGCAGGAGAACAAACACGAGGCGTTGGAGAGCTCGATGTCCGGGTTCTTCCAGTCCCGCCACGCCGAAGACCTGGAGTACCAGCTGACGCTGGACCGCGAGGATGTGCTCCGGGTGGCCATGATGGGACCGGCGGGGCATCATCTGGACGTTGCGGAGGTCCGGTCCAAGATGGCCGGTCTGCCTGAGACCAGCCAGGTCAGTGCGCGCTTTCGGATCAGCGTGTTTGCAAAGGCCGCCTGAGGTTTGACGTGTGGGGCTACTTGGCCGCGGCTACATCCACGCGCGGGGCGGTAACGGCACCGGGCGTGCGGCCGTGCAGGTCCACGTGCAGCCAGCCGAGGGTCAGGTGCGTCAGCGGACCGATGCCGACCGCGAAGACCAGCGTCCCGATGCCCACCACGCCTCCCAGCAGGAATCCTACGACGACAACGGTGAGCTCAATGCCTGTACGGATCAGCCAGACCGGGCGGCCGCTCACGCGCACCAGACCTGTCATCAGCCCGTCGCGAGGGCCCGGGCCCAGACCGGCGCCGATATACAACGCCGATGCCAACGCCAGCAGGAACAGCCCCGAGGTA
>JBBRKU010000307.1:0-3943 GCA_038231735.1 Actinomycetales bacterium
GCACGAAGGCGGCGATGATGGCGCTGGTGGTGATCAGCAGCGAACGGCGCGGCCGGGAATCCACGGTGATACCGGCAATCCAGATCCCCACGAGGCCGGCTACGCCCAGGATGGTCAGGGACGCGGTGACGGTGTAGTCGGGAAGTCCGGCGGCCCGGATAAACGGGGCGATATAAGCGAACAGGGCGAAGTGCGCCAGCAGCAGCAGCGGCCACGCGATCGCCACCGCCTTCACCCCCGGTTGACCGATGGCCAATCGCAGGGAGGGCCTCCGGGCGTCGGGAATCCGGCGCACCCGGGGCAGCAGCCACAGGGCCAGCAGTGCCAGCAGCACGCTGGTCGCCGCGAGGAGCAGGAAGGACGAGCGCCAACCTAAAAGGGAACCCAGCGCCGTGCCGATTGGTGCACCGATGGCCAGCCCCAGGCTGTTGCCGCTGAAAACGACCGCCATCGCCTTCCCGACCTTGTGCGCCGGGACAATCCTGGCGACGAACGGCGCCATGGTGGACCAGAGCAGGCCATGGGCAAAGCCTCCCACCAGCCGAGCCCCCAACGCGGAGGGAAAATTCGCGCCGATCCCCACCAGGATGTTGCTCAACGCGAAGGCGACCACCAGCGAGATCAGCAGTGTCTTGCGCGGCAGCCGGGCGAAGAGCATGGTCGCCGGAATCACCGTGACCACAATGATCGCCGCGTACCCGGCGGTGAGGTAGCCGGCCTGGGCCTCCGTGACGCCGAGCCCGCTGCTCATCTGCGGCAGCAGCCCGGACGGCAGCAGCTCGGTGGTGATCGCGGTGAAGCCGAGGGCCGCCAGAATCATCAGGGCCGCCATCGGAAGACGGTCCGCTGACAAGGCAGTGGCTTTGGAGGTCATGGCGGCAGGATCCATTCAGGACGGGGTGGGATGGGGAAGCCGACGACGGCGTCCGGGCTCCACTATGAAGGCTACAAGAGCGTCCCCCTGCGGTACAGCCGATAGGGTAGCCCAGCCGGTCCCCCTTTGGGCGCTGCAGGTCGAGCCTGTCAAGACCCTTTACCCGCAGCCGCAGGAGCGGCGGATGATGAGCTCGGTCGGGAAGATCTGATGCGGTGGCTGGGCAGCGTGAGCTCCCGAGGTCACGGCCTCGACGGCGGCGGCGGCCATGGCGGTGAGCGGCTGTTGCACGGTGGTCAGGGCCGGCCAGGTGTATTCGGCCTCCGGGGATCCGTCGAAGGAGACGATCGCAACGTCCTCCGGAATGCGAAGTCCGCCCTCATGGAATGCCCGCAGCACGCCCACGGCCTGGCTGTCCGAACTGACGAAGACGGCGGTGGGCCGCTCGGCGCCGGCCAGCAGCCTCTTGCCCGCCGCGTAGCCGCCCTCGCGGGAAAAGCCCGCCCGCACTATCGGGCCCTCGCGCAATCCCGCCGCAGCCAGGGCATCCAGCCAGCCAAGTTCGCGGCCATCGGCCTCGTTGGTCACATTGGTGCCCATGACCAGGCCGATGCTGCTGTGTCCGTGCCAGATGAGGTGTCGCACCGCGTCCCGCGCGCCCTGCCGGAGGTCAACGCCGACGCCGGCAAATCCGGGGGCCGCCTTGTCCTGGTTCAGCAGGGCGATGGGGATGTCGGCGGAAATGGCATCGGTCAGGTCGGGTTCGAAGGCCACGCTGGCCAGCAGCACGGCGGTCACCTGCCGGGAGATGAAGTTGCGCAGATGGCGGCGCTCCTTGGTCAGCGAGCCGTCGGAATTGGCCATCAGCAAGGCGTAGCCCAGCCGGTCCGCGGCTTCCTCCACGGAATGCGCCAGCTGCGCGAAAAGCGGGTTGCTGTTTTCGGGAATGATCAGCCCCAGCATTTCCGATGACCCGAGTTTCAAGGCGCGCGCGGCAGCGTTGGGCCGGTAGCCCAGCACCCGGATCGCCTCCAGGACCCGGGCGGCGGTGGCGGGTGCAACATTCTTGGGTCCGGAGTTGACCACGTAGCTGACGACGGCGGTGCTCACCCCCGCGTACCGCGCCACATCCTTGCGGGTGACGATGGAACGCGGGGGCTGCACTGCCGACTGGGTCATGGGATAAATGCTAGCTGCCCTTACTCCGGCGCCGGACCGAAGTCCGGGATCTGCAGGCGCTCTCCGCCGCGCAGTGCGGACTGGTGCGCAATGATGCCGGGCAGGGTGAACCGGGCGGCCACCCAGGCGTTGACCGGGGGCAGCGTTCCCTTACTGGCGGCGGTGACAAAGTCGTCCACCAGGAAGTGGTGGCTTCCCTCGTGGCCGTTCGGGGCACCCTCGAATTCCTGCGGCAGCCGTCCGACGTCGTGCACCGCGGCATGACCGGAGACGAAGGCAGCGCGCAGCGCCGGAACCACGTTGGCCAGGGCCGGGTCGTCGGCGGACATGGTGGCGTCGGTGGCCAGCTGGTCGGAGACGTCCGTGACGGTTTCCTTGTCCTGCCAGACGCTGACCTCGGCGAGCTGTTCAAAGCTGGCCTCGGTCCCGAAGTAGCGGAACCGCGATTCGCGGATGTGCGAGGGGTAGCCCACCCGGCGCATCTCGTTGATCCGCATGGCGCCGCCGTCGTTCAGTTCGAACAGGGCGGAGGCGTTGGAGAAGTCGTTGTTGAACATGCTGACGTCCTTGTCGAAGACGCCATCCCCGCGCTCGTCGCGGACGCCGATGCAGCTGACGCTGACCGCATGCGCCGGCAGCGCGCCCAGGACCCCGCCCACCGAGTGCGTGGGGTAGAGCATGGGCGGGTAGCTGGCCGTGCTCTTCCAGGCCCTGCCGCCGCTGTACTGATAGGCCTCATAGAAGCCCAGGTCCATGTCATGGACGTAGTCGCCCTCGGAGTAGAAGACGCGGCCGAAGGCGCCGGCGGCCTGCTTGCCGCGGGCATAGACGGTGGCCGGGTTGTAGTAGCTGGTTTCACCCATCATGTAGGTCAGCCCGGTTTCGCGGACCGCCGTAATGATGTTGGCAATCTCTTCCTCCGAGATGGCCATCGGAACTGCGGAATAGACGTGCTTGCCGGCTCGGAGCGCCTTGACCACCAGCGGGCCATGGGTCCAGCGCTGGGTGAAAATGGCGACGGCGTCCACATCGGAGGCGAGCATGGCGTCAAAGTCGTCGACGACGCCGTCCAGGTTCTCCTGTTTCACCAGGGCGGCCGAGCGCTCGGGCAGCACATCGGTGACAACAATGCTGCCGACTCCGGGATGCAGCCTGAAAAGCTTGGCAAACTGGCCGGCGAATTGGCCGGCTCCGACAAGGCCGAGGGAAATGGGCATCGAAAAGCCTTTCTGAGATGAGGGGAGCGACGGAAGCCCGGAGTGCGAGTGTGCCAAGTCACTCCGGCGCCGTCCCCCTGTACTTTGCCAGCAACTTCTACTCGAGTCAATAGCAAGTCCCGGATCAAGAAAAAAATGCCAGAATTCAGGCATTACGGGTTGTATTGGAAAAGCTATACGTGTAGATTCGCCGTCAGATGTAATCCACATCACACCCGGCCCCAGCCGCCATGAACGCGTTCCAGCACATCCACGTTGCAGTCCAGTCTGCACACCGCTGTGCAGGCCACTCAGGCACGGCGGGCCCGGAATTGAACCTACTTAAGGAATGACCATGAAGTCTCGATTGACTTGGCTGGCCGCGTCCGCGGTCATAGCTCTCTCACTCGCCGGCTGCGGCGCGGCGGCGGATGCCTCCAGCGGCGGCGGAGACGGCACCGTCGAAGTTCAGACCGGTCTCTCGGTCGACTCCAAGCTCATGTCCACCCTCAAGGAGGTGGCCAGCGGCTTTGAAAAAGCCAACCCGGACGTCAAGCTGAACCTTGTCGCATCCTCGACCTCCTACGAGAAGGACATGAAGGTCCGGCTGGCCTCGGGCGATGTGCCGGATATCTGGTGGACCCACGGCTGGTCCCTGCAGCGCCACGGCCAGTTCCTGATGCCGCTGCAGAAC
>JBBRKU010000308.1:0-3935 GCA_038231735.1 Actinomycetales bacterium
AGGTGGCCGGGTCCACGGTGGAAATGGCCACCCTGCACAACCAGGACGTGGTCAAGGCCAAGGGCGTGAAAATCGGCGACATCGTGGTGCTGCGCAAGGCCGGGGACGTGATCCCGGAAATCGTGGGCCCGGTGATGGCGCTGCGCGAGGCGCAGGTCCCTCCCGTGCGCGATTTTGTGATGCCGACGCACTGCCCGTCCTGCGGCACCGAACTGGCGCCGGCCAAGGAGGGGGATGTGGACATCCGCTGCCCCAACGCACGCTCCTGCCCCTCGCAGCTGCGCGAACGGGTCTTCCACCTGGCCGGCCGCGGCGCCTTCGATATCGAGGCCCTTGGCTGGGAGGCCGCCATCGCGCTGACCCAGCCGGCCGAGCCGGAGACCCCGCCGCTGACGAACGAGGCCAGCATCTTCGCCCTGACGCCGGAGGATCTGGCGGACGTGCGGATTCGGCGGGAGAAAAAGGTCCGGGGCGAGGTGCAGGGAACGGAACTGGTGCCGTACTTCTACTCGAAGGCCACGGCCAAGAAGCCCAGCGAGCCGACGGCCAACACCCAAAAGCTCTTCCGCGAGCTGGAGAAGGCCAAGACGCAACCGCTCTGGCGCGTGCTGGTGGCGCTCTCCATCCGGCATGTGGGTCCCACCGCATCCCGGGCGCTGGCCACGGCATTCGGCTCCATGGACGCCATCCGGGCCGCCAGCGAGGAGCAGCTCGCCGAGGTGGACGGCGTGGGCCCGATCATCGCGCAGGCTTTGGAGGAGTGGTTCGCCGTGGACTGGCACCGGCACATCGTGGACAGCTGGGCCGCCGCCGGTGTGCGGATGGCCGATGAGGTGGATGCCTCCACGCCGCGGACACTGGAGGGAATGACCATCGTCGTGACCGGATCGTTGCCCAACTTCAGCCGGGACGAGGCGAAGGAGGCCATCATCACCCGCGGCGGCAAGGCCGCCGGCTCCGTCTCGAAGAGCACCAGTTACGTGGTCGCCGGGGAAAACGCGGGGGCCAAGCTGGACAAGGCGGAGCAGCTGGGTCTGACGGTGTTGGACGAGGACGGATTTGTGAAGCTGCTGACGGAGGGGACAGTATGAGCGTCCCGATGGATGAGCTGCTGGTGGTGGCCAAGCGCGCCGCCGAGGCCGGAGCCGGCATTCTGGCTGGCCGCGATCCGGCCGGCTTCGCAGCCCAGGCCAAGGGCTCGGATGCGGATTGGGTCACGGCCTTTGACCTCGCGGCCGAGCGCGCCGTCCGTGAGAGTATTGCCGCCGCCCGTCCGGACGACACCATCACCGGCGAGGAGCTGGCCCCGGCCGTGTCCAGGACGCCGTCGGGCTACCGCTGGTCCGTTGATCCGCTGGACGGGACCATGAATTTCATCCGCAACATTGCCTATTACGGAACCTCCGTGGCGGTGCAGGGGCCCGACGGCGACTGGCTGGCCGGCGTCGTCGCCGCACCGGCCCTGCGGCGAACCTATTTTGCCAGCCGCGGCGGCGGCGCCTGGCTGGAGGAACAGTCTGCGAAGGGAAGAACCACCGTCCGCCGGCTCGATGGTCCGCTCCGCCCGCGCAACGGCCAGCTGCTGGCCACCTCCCTGACCTACGACCCCACGGTGCGCGCCCGGCTGGTGGCCGAGCTGGACGGCCGGATGCAGGGATTCAACGACTTCCGCCGGCTGGGCTCGGCCGCGCTGGAGCTGTGCGCCGTGGCCGAGGGCGGCGTGGATGCGTACCTGGAGTTCGGCCTCTACGAACACGACTACGCCGCGGGTGCGCTGATCGCGGAGGAGGCCGGCGCCTGGGTCCGACGCCCGGAACTGAGCCCGGCCCTGGACGGGCTGCCGGCGCAGAGCCAGGTCCTGGCCTCGTGGACCGCAGCCTCCATCCCCGGGCTCGGTGGGAAATTCACGCCATGAGGGTGCCTGGATGACGGCGTCCTGGCAGCAGCTGGTGGCTGCGTTGGCCAACGACAGGCTCCGAGAGGTCTACGCCGAGTGGGTCTTGGGCATCCACGGCGGCGGGATGCCCGCGGAGCTGGCCAGACTTGCCTCCGCCGGCCTGCTCGACGAGCACGACGGCGGCTACCGGCTGGCGCCGTCGGTGTTCCGGGATGTGCTCGACGCGGCCCGCAAGCCCCAGCCCGCGGGCATCGACAGGTTCTTCGCACACGGGTATCTGCAGGGGATCCCGCGCCGGCCCGAGGACCGGGATGAGGTTCTGGGGAACCTGTCCATCAGGCTGTTCGGCAGCGAAGAGGTGCTGGCGGAGCCGGAGGTCAACCGGCTGCTGGCCACCGTCACTCCGGACGTGCCCTCGCTCCGCCGGGCCCTGGTGGACTTTGGTTACCTGCAGCGCGCCGCCGACGGCCGGCAATACTGGCGCACCGCGTAGGGCGAGGCACGTCCCGCGCTCTTCCGGAACCCGAACGGTTCTGCCCATTGAAACCGGCCAACGGTGAGCAGAATCGTATTCTGCTCACCGATCGGCTATTTCAGTGAGCGGATTCGTGAACCGCCGGGCGTATTCTCGGTTTATGTGTGAATCTACCCTTTTCGGACGACTGTGGAGGGGCATTGGCGGCGGATCCGCAGGGCCCGACGGCGTTTCCTTCAGCGGGGCGGGCACGTTGGCGTCCGCGTTTCCCGTATCGGAGTTCGCGGCGGCGTCGGTGGCCACGGCCGGGGCCGCGGTTGCGGGCCTGGTCCACCGGTTGGAGGAGGGACCACCCACGGACCGCGGCCGTGTCCCCGACGTGGAGGCTGGTCGCCCCACGGACGGCTGCCGTGTCCCGGACGTCGTGGTGGACCGGGGTCTGGCCAGCTTGTGGTTTGGCCAGTCCTTCAAGCCCGTCGGCTGGGAACTGCCGCCCGCCTGGGATGCGATCGCCGGCGACTATGAGTGCCCCGACGGATGGATCAGGCTGCACACCAACGCACCGCATCACCGGCTGGCCGCGCTGCACGTGCTGGGTCTGGCACCGGAATCCGCAACCCGGGAGTCCGTCGCCGCGGAGGTTGCCGCCTGGTCCGGAGCGGATCTGGAGTCCGCGGTAGTGTCAGCCGGCGGATGCGCCGCGAAGATGCGCACCGCCGGCCTGTGGCGGGAACATCCGCAGGGCGCGGCCGTCGTCGCGGAACCACTGGTGGCCTGGCAGCTGACCAACGGCGCCGCGCAAGACCGGGACGCAGCCGGCGGCGGGGTGGGCGCGGCCGGTTCGGCGCAACCGGTAGTGCAGCTGGGGATGAAGGGATCGCCCGGCAGGCCGCTGGCTGGCGTCCGGGTGCTGGACCTGACCCGTGTGCTGGCCGGACCGGTCGCCACCCGGTTCCTGGCCGGCTACGGGGCAGAGGTGCTGCGGATCGACCCGCCGGAGTGGTCCGAGCCGGCGCTGGAGCCTGAGATGACGCTGGGCAAGAACTGCGCCCGGCTGGATCTGAAGACCGAGGATGGGGTGCGGCGGCTCAAGGAGCTGCTGGCCGGGGCGGACATCCTGGTGCACGGCTACCGTCCCAGCGCGCTGCTGGGGCTGGGGCTGGGCGACGACGTGCTGGCCGCGGACTATCCGCAACTGGTCAACGTGGCCCTTGATGCCTACGGCTGGTCCGGTCCGTGGGCGGGGCGTCGCGGCTTCGATTCGCTGGTGCAGATGAGCTGCGGCATCGCCGAGGCCGGTATGCGGCACTACGGCTCGGCCAGACCGCACCCGCTGCCGGTGCAGGCTCTGGACCACGCCACCGGCTACCTGCTCGCCGCGGCGGCCGTGCTCGCCTGGACCCGGCGGCTGGACGGCGAGATCTGGACCGCCCGCGCGTCACTGGCCCGCACCGCCGTCGAACTGATGGCAGCCCGCGTACCCGTCATGCCGGACGCGCCGAACGCGCCGAACGCGCCGGACGCGCCGGACGCGCCGGACGCGCCGGACGCGCCGGACGCGCC
>JBBRKU010000309.1:0-3933 GCA_038231735.1 Actinomycetales bacterium
ATCAGTGCCGCGAGGTATTCCTGGCCCCGAACGGTGGGATGGTCCGCGTCCGGGCCGATCAGCAGGATCCCGGGGGTGGGGGGTAACGGGGCAGGTGCCTTGATGCCCGTCACACCGACGCCGTCCCGGGCGAAGTCCTGCACCATGACGTTGGGCCACGAGGCCCGTGCCGAGGTCCTGAATCCGGTGCTGATCGAGTCCCCAAGGACCACAATCTTGGCCCGGCTGGCCGGCACCTGCCGGGGCAGGGCCGGATCGGTGGGAAGCGACGTCGGCAGATCAGTGACGCTGCTCTCCGCCCCAGACCCAGGACCGTGGTGCCGGCCGGCTGGCAGGCGGCAAGAACCGAGGCTGCCAACGCCAGGACGGCGCCGGCGGCAACCAGCATAGCCCAAGGCTAGACCAGGATGGCTGAGCCGGGCACCCCCTTCGGCGGCAGATCGGCCAGCGCATCCGCCGGGTGGCACGCGCCGGTCCAGCTTGCCCTCCAGCGGAGCAGATGCGCACCGAAAACAAATAAGTCCGGCATCCACCCATCCGGCCGCAGACGACCGCCGAATACGCACTGAGACATCCACCTTACGGCGGGTGCCCAGCAGTAGGTAGGTAGCCCGCAGTCCGCGGACGATCAGGCCCGATCCTGGAGCTGTACCCCTTGGGACGGCCAGGCAATTCACGGGCCCACCATCGCGGACCGTCCGGAACGTTCAATAAGGAGCAAGGCAATGCAACTCGAAAAGCGGCAACTCGAGAAGCGCAGGTCAGCAGCTTTAGTGGGACTGGCCGCCGGATCGATGCTGGCCTCTCGGCCTGCGGTTGCGGCCACCACCTCGCCCTCCGGTAGCAGCCCGGCGGCCGCCGGAAGCTCGCGATCAAGCCCGGCCGGATGGCCGTCGTCGTCCTCCAGCGCCGTGGCCGGTTCGGATCCGGCCCGCGATCTGGTGGGCTCAGTGGCCGTCTCAAACAACCCGCTGCTGGAGACTCTCACCGGCGCGGTTTTCCGGCAAGCTCGACCCCGCCACCCTTGCTTCCTTGTAGGTCGACGGCGCCAAGGTGATCTGCGGCGGCGTCCACACCGCCAACGCCACGGTGTACCTGATCGACTCGGTGCTGATGCCCAAGTAGGGCCAGCCCACTAAAGCCCCTGACCGACTCCTCTATGAAGTCAGGGAAAACGGGCGGGCGTCCGGGCCAATGGTCCGGGCGCCCGCTCTCCTGCTGCAGTCCGGCCCATGCAATCTGACATCTGCAACCGGGCACATTGTGGAGCAGGTCACGGCGGAACCGGGAACCGGCTGGGGATTGGCTAACGATCGGGTAACCCGGCGCCCCGTCCGGAAGTCAGGCCGTGGTGGTCCACTAGACTGGGGAGCTGTCCTCATAGTTGCTGGAACCGGGTCGGGAAGTGGTGTCAATATTGCTGCGTAAGGCGCGCCTGCGGATAGCGGCCAAGGTGGCAGCGTCGCTGCTGGCACTGTCATTGGCCGCCTGCACAGCCCAGCCGACGCCGGACCCAACACCCAGCGCAACTCAGGGCCCGGTCGCCTTCAACTTCGGCACCAGTTCCAATCCGATGGGCCTGGATCCGGCGCTGGTATCCGACACGGAGTCCTACCGGGTGACCCGGCAGATCCTGGAGGGCCTGGTGACCGTAGATCCGACCACGGGCGCCGCGTCGCCCAGCCTGGCCACCAGCTGGCAGGGGCTACAGGACGGCCTGGCCTATTCCTTTAAACTGCGGGACAACGTGAAGTTCCAGGATGGCACACCGTTCAATGCCGCGGCCGTCTGCACGAACTTCGACCGCTGGTTCACCATGCCCGCCGCTACCCGGGCGGACGGTTCGCTGGTGACCTTCAAGCAGGTGTTCAAGGCGTTTTCCGACGATGCCAAGGATTCGGTCTACAAGAGCTGCACGGCCACGGATGCCTCTAATGTCAAGATTGAGCTCAACAGCCGGCTGACCGGATTTGTCCAGGCCCTGACGCAGCCGGGCTTTGCCATCTCCTCCCCCAGGGCGCTGGCGGATATGGGCGCCGACAATCTCACCCAGACGGTCTCCGGCCACAAGGTTTCCGCCTACGCGATGCATCCAGTTGGCACCGGTCCCTTCGAGCTCGCCTCCTGGAAGCAGGATTCGCTCACCCTGACCGCCAATAGGAATTACTGGGGGGACAAGGGCCAGATCGATGTGGTGAACTTCATCATGTACAACCAGCCACAGGCCCGGTTGCAGGCGCTCGAAGACGGCAAGATCGACGGCTATGATCTGGTCACACCTGGCAACTTCGACCCGCTGGTCCGCAGCGGCATGCAGATCCTGCAGCGGGACCCGTTTTCCGTCATGTACCTGGGCATCAATCAGCAGAATCCCCTGATGGCGGACTTCAGGGTCCGCCAGGCCATTGCGATGGCCATCGACAAGGACACACTGGTCCACAAGTACTTTATTGACGGTACGGCGGCGACGTCGCAGTTCATTCCACCCAAGCTGAGCGGCTTCAACAATTCGGTTCCCGGCGTGGCCTACGATCCGGATAAGGCCCGCAAAACCCTGGCCGACTCCAGCTACAAGGGTCAGCCGATCAGGTTCTACTATCCGCTGAACGTCACCCGCGCCTACCTGCCCACGCCGGAAAAGGTGTACGCGGAGATCTCCCGCGAGCTGACCGCCGTCGGCTTTAACATCAAGCCCGTCCCGGTGGACTGGTCCGACGGCTACCTGGCCAAGGTCACCAGCCCGGGGGACCATGACCTGCACTTGCTGGGCTGGAACGGCAGCTATTCGGATCCGGACAACTTCGTGGGCCCGCTCTTCGGTGCCCCGAGCGCGGAGTTTGGCTATTTCGATCCGCAGCTGGCCAGCAAGATCGACCGGGCGCGCGGACTGCCCAACGGCCCGGACCGGAATGCGGCCTACCAGTCCATCAATACCCAGCTGGTGCAGACGCTTCCCGCGGTGCCCATTGCGTCCCCCATTTCCGCGCTGGCAATGTCAAACCGCGTGGTCAGCTACCCGGTCAGCCCGGTGCTCAATGAAGTCTTCAACAGGATCCAGCTCAAGAAGTAATTGCTGGCAGGTACTGGTGTGCGGGCGCCATTTATGTAAGCATGCCCCGGCGCGATACGCTTCTATGGCTAGGATCGCCGCTACCGGAGATGGATTGTGACCTTCATTTCAGACACCAAAGACGCCGACGTTGTCCTCATCGGAGGCGGCATCATGAGCACCACCCTCGGGACGCTGCTCAAGCAGCTCGAGCCCAGCTGGAAGATCGTGCTCTTTGAGCGTCTCGACAACGTGGGCAAGGAAAGTTCCGATCCCTGGAACAACGCCGGGACCGGGCACTCCGCGCTCTGTGAGCTGAACTACTCGCCGCAGGCCAAGAACGGATCCGTTGACCCGGCGAAGGCCATCGGCATCAACGAGCAGTTCCAGCTGTCCCGCCAGTTCTGGTCCCATCTGGTGACCAACTCGATGATCGGCTCGCCGAAGAAATTCATCAACTCGGTGCCGCATATGAGCTTCGTCGTCGGCGAGGACCAGGTGAAGTTCCTGCGGACCCGATACCAGGCACTCAAGCCCAATGCCCTGTTCAGCAGCATGGAATACAGCGAGGACCACGCCGAAATCGCCAAGTGGGCCCCGCTGGTGATGAACGGCCGGTCCGGAGCACAGAAGGTCGCCGCCACCCGCGCCGCGGAGGGGACCGACGTCGACTTTGGTGCCCTGAGCCGTGAACTGACCGGCTACCTGGCGGCGAACGGCGTGGAGGTCAACTTCGGCACCGAGGTCACCGACGGGCAGCGCAGCACGGACCGGCACTGGGACATTTCGCTCCGGCACCCGGCCTCGGGCGAGCACGGCCGGATCAAGTCCCGTTTTGTCTTCATCGGTGGCGGCGGCGGAGCACTGCACCTGCTGCAGCGCTC
>JBBRKU010000310.1:0-3930 GCA_038231735.1 Actinomycetales bacterium
CCTCTTCCTGAGGACTGGGATCCGACGGCCAGGACGCTCTGAGAAGCGCCGCCATGACTGAGCACCAGAGCGCGGACAGGGGGCCCACTCCTGGACGTCCCCTCGGCGTCGCCGCGATCGGCTATGCCTTCATGGGCAAGGCCCATTCCAACGCCTGGCGCAACGTCGCGGCGTATTTCGACGTACCGGCCTTCGAGCAGAAGGTGCTGGTGGGCCGTGACGCCGACGCCGTTGCGGAAGCGGCGGCCCGGTACGGCTGGGCGGAATCCGCGACGGACTGGCGCGAGGTCATCGCCCGCGAGGACATTGACATTGTCGATATCTGCGCCCCGGGCTGGCTGCACGCGGAAATCGCCATTGCGGCCCTGGGGGCCGGCAAGCACGTGCTGGTGGAGAAGCCGCTGGCCAACTCGCTGGCCGAGTCCCAGGCGATGGTGGCCGCGGCGCAGGCAGCCCGCGCCCGCGGTGTGCAGTCCATGGTCGGTTTCACCTACCGCCGGGTGCCGGCCCTGGCGCTGGCCCGGGAGCTCATTGCCGGTGGCAGGCTGGGCACGGTCCGGCAGGTCCGGGCCTGCT
Source organism: Actinomycetales bacterium (assembly GCA_038231735.1). Classification (GTDB taxonomy): domain Bacteria; phylum Actinomycetota; class Actinomycetes; order Actinomycetales; family Micrococcaceae; genus Arthrobacter_M. Next base: position 577 of record JBBRKU010000310.1, read on the forward strand.
ATCTGCAGGACTGGCTCTCCGATGACCAGGCGCCGATGACCTGGCGGTTGCGCAAGGAAACCGCGGGTTCCGGTGCCCTGGGGGACATCGCCAGCCACGCGATCGATCAGGTCCAGTACCTGCTGGACGCCACGGTCGCCGAAGTCTCCGGCAAGGTGCACACCTACGTGGCCCAGCGTCCCGGCCCTAACGGTCCGGAGGTGGTAACGGTCGACGACGCAGCCTGGGCCACGCTGTCCCTCACCGGGGGTGCGGTGGCCGGCATCGAAGTGTCGCGGGTGGCGCTGGGGCGGAAGAACTCGCTGCAGATCGAGGTCTTCGGCAGCAAAGGCAGCCTGGCCTTCGACCTGGAGAACCTCAACGAGCTGGCGTTCCTGGACGGTACCGTTCCCGCCGCGCAGCAGGGCTTCACCCGGATCGTCGTCACCGAGCCCGAGCATCCCTATCTCGACGCCTGGTGGCCGCAGGGCCACATCCTGGGCTGGGAACACGCCTTCACCCACCAGGCACGCGACTTCCTGCTCGCCGTCGGCACCGGTGTGCCGCCGTCGCCCTCCTTCGAGGACGGACTGCAGGTCCAGCGCGTGCTCGCCGCCGTCGAGGAGTCCGCCGCCGCCAAAAGTCTGGTCATTGAAGTAGCCCAGCACTAATCCGGCCAGCCCGGCGCCCGCCGGCAACCCGCTTTCCCAGCTAGAAGGAGCCACCCATGCCCCGCCCCTACACCCTCTTCACCGGCCAGTGGGCGGACCTGCCCTTCGAGGAGGTGGCCCGGCTGGCCTCCGGCTGGGGCTACGACGGCCTTGAAATCGCCGTTTCCGGGGACCACCTGGACGCCTGGCGGTGGGACGACGAGGACTACATCGCCGGCAAACTCGCCATCCTGGACAAATACAAGCTGAAGGTCTGGGCCATCTCCAACCATCTCATGGGCCAGGCCGTCTGCGATGATCCCAGCGACTTCCGCCACCAGGCCATTGTGGGCTCCAAAGTCTGGGGCGACGGCGATCCCGAGGGCGTCCGCGGGCGCGCCGCGGAGGAAATGAAGCACACCGCCCGGCTGGCCAAGAAGCTGGGCGTAAAGACCATCGTCGGCTTCACCGGCTCCTCCATCTGGCAGTACGTGGCGATGTTTCCGCCCGTCCCGGAATCCGTGATCGACGCGGGCTATCAGGACTTCGCGGACCGCTGGAACCCCATCCTGGACGTCTTCGACGAATGCGGCGTCCGTTTCGCCCACGAGGTGCACCCCTCCGAAATCGCCTACGACTACTGGACCACTATGCGGACCCTGGAGGCGATCGGCCACCGGAAGGCGTTCGGGCTGAACTGGGACCCGAGCCATTTCATGTGGCAGGGGATCGACCCGGTGTCCTTCATCTGGGACTTCAAGGACCGGATCTACCACGTGGACTGTAAGGACACGAAGCTGCGGCTGACCGGCCGGAACACCGTCCTGGGCTCCCACCTGCCCTGGGGAGACCCCCGCCGGGGCTGGGACTTCGTCTCCGCCGGCCGCGGCGACGTCCCCTGGGAGTCGGCGTTCCGGGCCCTCACCGCGATCGGCTACGACGGCCCGATCTCGATCGAGTGGGAAGACGCCGGGATGGACCGGCTCGAGGGCGCCCCCGAGGCGTTGGCCGCGCTGAAGAAGTACAACTTCTCCCCCGCCACCGCATCCTTCGACTCCGCCTTCAGCAACCAGGACTGACCCGACCCGTTGAGGTAACAGCACACGCCCATGTTTTTCGAAAACATCGGCGCGAACTGCCACCTCAACACGGACGGCTGGCACTCCCGAACGGGGCGGTAGCTGGCGGTTTCCCCCGTTACCCCGGGCGCGGTGCTAAGTTCGGGTCCTCGCCGAGTCGGCGCTAACTGTCCGCTTGGCGGCCTCAAGCGAGCACTTAGCGACTTCTCGATGCGCGGCCGACCGGCCGTGGCGCGGAAGAACCTTTCGCCTCACCGTTGAGTTGTCATTACGCGCCCATGTTTTCGAAAAATTGGGCGCCAAGTGTCGCCTCAACATGGGGCTTTCCGCGCATACTGGGGATCGGAGGGTTGGGAGGCCCGCGCCGCCGTATCACCGCCGGCAAGTCTGCCGGCCCAGCGAATCTGCAGGACCAGCAAGGAGATGGCGATCCCATGACTAACAATGACCTGCGCGCAGTGCAGGAACCGCTCAAGCAGCAATACCGCCAGGACCCGGAATCGGCTCTGGTGACGCTGCGGGCCGACGGCGAACTGGGCATGGGCACGACGTGCTCGGTACAGACCGGCCAGGCGCTGGTGAGGGCGGGTCTGCATCCGGCTACCGGAGGCGACGGGCTCTCGGCCTGCTCCGGGGACATGCTGCTGCAGGCTCTCGTCGCCTGCGCGGGCGTGACCCTCGGAGCCGTCGCTTCGTCGCTGGGCATGGACGTTTCCGGGTCCGTGCACGCTGAGGGTGACCTGGATTTCCGCGGCACTCTTTCCGTCAGCAAGGAGGCACCCGTCGGTTTTCGGGCGATCCGGCTGCGATTCGAGCTGACCTCCGACGCGGATGACGAACAGTTGGCCACCCTGCTGCGTCTGACCGAGCGTTACTGCGTGGTTTATCAGACGCTCGCACGCACCCCGGCGCTATCGGTCTCCCGGGCACCGCGCGGGTAATTTCGCCGGGCCCGCGTTGATAGGCTCGGCTGGTGCCCACCGCTGACTTCCGACCGCTGCGAGCGCGCTCCCTCTGGTGGCTGCTGGCCGCGATCCTGCTCTTTGCGCTCAGTCTGCGCGGACCCATCGTCGCTCCCGCCCCGGTGCTCGGACTTATCCGGGACGCGCTGGGGATGTCCGAGCCGCAGTCGGGTCTGCTGACCACTATCCCGGTGCTTTGTTTCGGCCTGCTCGCGCCGCTGGAGTCCTTCGTCATCCGTAAGTCCGGCCCGGACCTGTCCGTCACGCTGAGCCTGCTGGGCGTCCTGGCCGGAACGGTTGTGCGCTCCTCCGGAGGGGCGGAAATGGCGATCGTGGGCACGGTGGTCATCGGCGCAGCCATCACCGTCGCCAACGTCGTGGTGCCGGTGATCCTGCACCGCGATTTTCCGGTCCGGCAGATCGGCATCGCCACCGGAGCCTGCACCGCGGCGCTCAACATCGGTTCCATGGCCACCTCGGTGCTGATGGCACCGCCGGCCGCGGTTGCCGGCTGGCGGGCGCCCTGTTGTCCTGGGCGCCGTCGGCCTGGTGGCCATCGGCGTCTGGATCTGCACCGTGGGGCCGCGCCCCGCATTGCAACGCCCTGCGGCCCATCCCGATTCCGCAGTACGCACCGCTTCTCAACCGCCCATCAGGATCTGGACAAACAGGACCGCATGGGTC
>JBBRKU010000311.1:0-3924 GCA_038231735.1 Actinomycetales bacterium
ATCCCGGTCGGCGACATTCGGGTCGGCGATGTCCTGCTGGTCCGACCGTCGGAAGTCGTTCCCGTTGACGGGCAGCTGCTCTCCCCCGCCGGTTCGTTTGACGAATCCGCTCAGGATCGCGATACAGAGCATCTGGATCGGAATCATCCTCAGCCTGGGTCTGATGGTCATGGCCGCGGTTGGCTACATTCCGGCCGTGGCCGGGGCGCTTGCCCAGGAGCTGGTGGACCTGGCCACCATCCTGAATGCCCTGCGAGCGCTATCGCCGGGCAGGAACGACCAAACCCAAGGCAATCCGGACACCGGTTCGGCGCAACCGGGTCCGTATGAGGCAGACTATGTCCATGAGCTCAGATGAACGCCCAGGCACCGTCCTCTCCGCGGCCGAATCATGGAAGCTGCTGGAGCACTGCGAGCACGGCCGGCTCGCGCTCAGCGTCAGGGACGAGCCGGACATCTACCCGATCAATTTCATTGCCCACCATGGCGTGCTGCTGATGCGCACCAACCCGGGGACCAAGCTGGCCGAGCTGACCGTGAACCCCCGGGTCGCGTTCGAGGCGGACGGGATCACCAGCGGCGAGGCCTGGAGCGTGGTGGTCAAGGGCACGGCGCGCATACTCGAAACGCAGTCGGAAATCAGCGCGGCGGACGCGCTGCCGCTGCGGCCGTGGATCCGGACCCTGAAGTACACCTATGTGGAGATTGCGCCCACGGAGGTCATCGGCCGCCATTTTATCCTCGGTTCCGAACCGGATAGGTACTAAGGTCCCTAGACGCGTGGCGGTTCCGGTCCTAGGTTGGGACCATGACTGCCGCTGGGGAACAGGCGGGCCTTGACGGTCCCGTGTCGGACGCAATGCTCAAACTTGGCCGTTTCTTCACGAAATGGGACCAGACGGACGATGGCCGGGCGGTGTTCCGCGAGGGTGGCCGCAAGGGGGACGTGTTCTACCGGGACAGGTGGAGCCACGACAAGGTGGTCCGCTCCACGCACGGGGTCAACTGCACCGGATCCTGCTCCTGGAAGGTCTACGTCAAGGACGGGATCATCACCTGGGAGTCGCAGCAGACGGATTACCCCTCCGTCGGGGCGGACAGCCCGGAATATGAGCCGCGGGGCTGCCCGCGCGGGGCCGCCTTCTCCTGGTACACCTACTCGCCCACCCGGGTCCGGTTCCCCTATGCCCGCGGCGTCCTGGTCGAGATGTACCGCAAGGCCAAGGGGCGGCTGAAGGATCCGGTGCTGGCCTGGGCGGACGTCGTCACCGATCCGGAACGACGGCGGCGCTACCAGCAGGCGCGCGGCAAGGGCGGGCTGGTGCGCGTCTCCTGGCAGGAGGCCATCGAGATGGCGGCAGCCGCCCACACCCACACGATCAAGACCTACGGGCCGGACCGCTGCTCCGGCTTCTCCCCCATTCCGGCGATGTCCATGGTCTCCCACGCCGTCGGCAACCGCTTCATCCAGCTGATCGGCGGGGTGATGACCTCCTTCTACGACTGGTACGCGGACCTGCCGGTGGCCAGTCCGCAAGTCTTCGGGGACCAGACGGATGTGCCGGAATCCGGCGACTGGTGGGATTCCACCTACCTGATGATGTGGGGTTCCAACGTCCCGGTGACCCGGACGCCGGACGCGCACTGGATGACGGAGGTGCGCTACCGCGGGACCAAGGTGGTCGCCATCAGTCCGGACTATGCGGACAACACCAAATTCGCCGACGAGTGGCTGCCCGCGCAGGCGGGAACCGACGCCGCCCTGGCCATGGCCATGGGCCACGTCATGCTCAAGGAATTCTTCGTTGACCGCGAGGTGCCGTACTTCTCCGGCTACGTCCGGCAATACACGGATCTGCCGTTCCTGGTGCGGCTGGAGGAGCACGACGGCGGCGGTCTGGTTCCGTCCAAATTCCTCACCGCCGCGGACCTGCCGGCTGAGGCGGGGGCGGAGGACCCGGCGTTCCGGACGGTGCTCTTCGACAAGCTGACCGGCCGCGCCGTGGTGCCCAACGGGTCCATGGGGTTCCGCTACAACGAATCCGGCAAGGGGAAATGGAACCTGGACCTGGAGGGCGTCGATCCGGCGCTGTCGCTGCTGGAGGTCTCTTCCGAGAGCGCCGAAATCCTGTTGCCCTGCTTCGAAGACCCCGCCGGTGCCGGCAGCGTGCTGCGCCGCGGCGTGCCGGTCCTGCGGGTGGACGGGCACCTGGTCACCACCGTGTTCGACCTGATGCTGGCCCAGTACGGGGTCGGCCGGCCGGGGCTGCCGGGCGACTGGGCCGCAGACTACGACGATGCCAGCACCCCCTACACCCCGGCCTGGCAGGAGGAAATCACGTCCGTCCCGGCGCAGGCCTGCATCCGGGTGGCCCGCGAGTTCGCCCGCAATGCCGAGCAGTCCAAGGGCCGCTCGATGATCATCATGGGCGCCGGCATCTGCCAGTGGTTCCACGGCGATGCCACCTACCGGGCGGTGCTGTCCCTGGTCATGCTCACCGGCTGCATGGGACGCAACGGCGGCGGCTGGGCGCACTACGTGGGTCAGGAAAAAACCCGGCCGACGACGGGGTGGGTCTCCCTGGCCAATGCCCTGGACTGGGCCCGGCCGCCGCGGACCATGATCGGCACCGGCTACTGGTACATGCACACCGACCAGTGGCGGCAGGACGGCTACTCCGCGGACGCGCTGAAATCCCCGCTCTCCACGGGGAGCCTGGACGGCATGCACACCGCCGACACCCTGGCCCAGTCCGCGAGGCTCGGCTGGATGCCGTTCTATCCGCAGTTCGACCGGAATCCACTGGACATTGCGGACGAGGCCGAGGCCGCCGTCGCCGCCGGAACCGCGAAGGACACACCGACCTATATCGCCGATGCCCTCAAGAACCGCACGCTGACGCCGGCCATCGAGGACGTGGATGCGCCGGAAAACTGGCCGCGCACCCTGGTGCTGTGGCGGTCGAACCTGTTCGGCTCCTCGGCCAAGGGCAACGAATACTTCCTGCGCAACCTGCTCGGAACCCACAACAACGTGATGGGCAAGGACCACGCCGAGGGGCTCAAACCGCGGGACGTCAAATGGCATGAAAAGGCTCCCGAAGGGAAGCTGGACCTGCTGGTCTCCGCCGATTTCCGGATGACCTCCACCACACTCCTTTCCGACATCGTCTTCCCGGCAGCCACCTGGTACGAGAAGCACGATCTCTCCTCCACGGACATGCACCCCTTCGTGCACGCCTTCACCCCGGCCATCGACCCGCCCTGGGAAACGAAGACCGACTTCGAGACCTTCCACCTGCTGGCCGAAGAGCTCTCCCGGCAGGCCAAGACTCACCTGGGCGTGCGCCGCGACCTGGTCAGCGTCCCGCTCCAGCACGATACCGCCGGGCAGGTGGCCCAGCCCGGGGGCGTCGTCCGTGACTGGCGTGAGCCGGACATCCCCGCGGTCCCCGGGCAGAACATGCCCGTCTTCTCCGTGGTGGAGCGGGACTATACGGCCATCGCGGACAAGCTCGCCGCCGTCGGCCCACTGGCGGACAAACTGGGCTTCACCGTCAAGAACATCACCTACAGGCTCGACGGCGCGCTGGACCGGCTCAGCCACGCCAACGGCGTGATGCTCGGCGGCGCCGCCGACGGGCGTCCCGCGATCGATACCGACGCCAAGATGGCCGAGGCGATCCTGGCGTTTTCCGGAACCACGAACGGCCAGCTGGCGGTGCAGGGGTTCAAGGACCTGGAAATCCGGACCGGGCGGAAACTGGCCGATCTGGCGGAGGGGTCCGAGGAGAAATTCATTACCTTCGCCCAGACCCAGGCCGGCCCCGTCCCGGTGATCACCTCCCCGGAATGGTCCGGGTCCGAGTCGGGCGGCCGGCGGTACTCCCCGTTCACCATCAATGTGGAGCGGCTCAAGCCCTG
>JBBRKU010000312.1:0-3920 GCA_038231735.1 Actinomycetales bacterium
CCTTGATGGGCGGCAAGGTCGCCTTGATCTGCGGCTACGGTGACGTGGGCAAGGGCTGCGCGGAGTCGTTGCGGGGCCAGGGTGCTCGCGTGATCGTGACCGAGGTCGACCCGATCTGCGCGCTGCAGGCCGCCATGGACGGCTACCAGGTGGCCCGGCTGGAATCCGTGCTGGCCCAGGGCGATATCTTCATCACCACCACCGGCAACAAGGACGTCATCATGGCCAAGCACATGCTGGGCATGAAGAACAAGGCCATCGTCGGCAACATCGGCCACTTCGACAACGAGATCGACATGGCCGGCCTGGCCAAGGTCCCCGGCGTGCGCAAGGTGGAAATCAAGCCGCAGGTGCACGAGTGGGTCTTCGACGGGGACGACGCCCCGGCGGGGACGGAAGCGCGCTCCATCATCGTGCTCTCCGAGGGCCGCCTGCTGAACCTGGGCAACGCCACGGGGCACCCGTCCTTTGTGATGAGCAACTCCTTCGCGAACCAGACCATCGCGCAGATCGAGATCTTCACCAAGCACGGCCAGAACGGCGACGACGGGCAGCCCGCCTACGGGAATCAGGTCTACGTGCTGCCCAAGATCCTTGACGAGAAGGTGGCACGGCTGCATCTGGATGCGCTCGGGGTGGAGCTGACGGAGCTGTCCAAGGATCAGGCCGAATACCTGGATATCGACGCCGCGGGCCCCTACAAGTCCGACCACTACCGCTACTGACGGGAAGTATTTGTTGCGCTGTTGAGACCTGACAGGAGCGGAACCGGCCTGTCGATAGCGTAAAATCGTCTGGGTAGCCACTGTGGTTGCAGGTCTGGAGTCGTGGATGAGCAAGGGAAATCGCAAGGGCTGGAAAATCGGGCTGATCACCGTCGTCTGCATCGCAGCAGTCGCCGGTGGAGTCGGTGCGGCAACCGCCCCTACGTGGGCTGGCGCGCCTATTCAGTCGGAGGCGCAGAGCCCCATGCGGACCACGCCGGGCATGGCCGCCCCGGTGGTCAAGGCGCTGGAACTGGGAGTCTCCCCGACGGACGGTGCGCAGCAGGTCAACCCGGCAGCGCCCGCGGTTGTGAAGGCTGCCAACGGCACCGTCAAGTCCGTCTCGCTGACCGAGACCAAGTCCGGAACGGCCGTCGAGGGTGCCCTCAGCACCGACGGCTCCACCTGGACGGCGAACGGGCCGCTCAAGTTCGACACCGCCTATTCCTACGACTTCACGGTCGTCGACGGCGCCAACCGCCAGACGCACAAGACCCAGACGTTCAACACCGTCCCGGCCGCGAATGAGGCGGACGCCGCGGTCTACCCGCAGGACGGCCAGCAGGTGGGCGTGGCCCAGCCGATCCAGATCACCTTCAGCGAGCCGGTGGTCAACAAGGCAGCCGTCGAGAAGGCCATCAGGATTACGACGACGGCCGGTCAGGTGGGTGCCTTCCACTGGTACAGCGACAACACGGTCCGCTTCCGGCCGGAGGCCTTCTGGGCCGCCAACAGCACCGTCACCGTGGACATGGAGCTCTTCGGGGTGGACTTCGGCAAGGGCCAGATCGGGAACTTCAACAAGAAGGTCACCATTCCCATTGGTGACAAGAAGGTCATGATTGCGGATTCCGCGAACCACGTCGCGGACGTCTACATCAATGACAAGCCGGTCCAGCATTTCCTGGTCACGATGGGGGATGAGAGGTTCCCGTCCGCCTCCGGTTACCTGGTCCTGATGGGCCACCAGCGCTACGCGCACTTTGTGGCGTCGACGATCGGGCTCAAGCCCGGTGATCCCGCCGACTACGGTGAGCTCGACGTCAACTACGCCACCCGGCTGACCACCAGCGGGGAGTTCATCCACCAGGCCGCCGGCCAGGCCGTGGACTACATCGGCAAGCTGAACCTCTCGCACGGCTGCATCGGCATGAATGAAGCCGGTGCCTCCTGGGTCTTCAACAACATGGGCGTCGGCGATGTTGTCCAGGTCATCAACAGTCCGAGCGAATCGGCCGCGCCGACCGACGGCTACGGCGACTGGAACATCCCGTGGGCGCAGTACGCCTCCCGCGCCGCCAACGGCAACTGAGCGGAGACCCGCTAACCGTCCTCCTGGAACGGCGTCCCATACAGGCGCTCGGCCAGCCTGTCCGCCCGCCCGCGCTGGATCATCAGCCGCCGGTAGTCGCGCTCCCGGCGCTCGGACATCAAAGCGGATAGGAACGACTCCGGCATAGTGCCCGGGGGCGGTGGAGGAGAGACGTAGTGTGCGGCCTCGGAGGCCAGGGATACGGCGAGCTGCGACCGGGAGGCCGGGGCCATTCTCGCCGCCTGCCGCAGGAACTGCGATATCCGCCGTCCCAGCGAATCCGGCAGCCGGCCCAAGTCCGCGAGCTTCGCCCACGGCAGCAGATGGTCCGGAATGCTGACCAGCAGCGGGGGCGCGGCAGCCACCCGCTCCCGCATGGAGTAGGTGCCCGCGAGCATATCGCCGAGCCGCTTCGAGCGCTCATTGAACAGCGAGACAATGAACGCCACGGAGCCGAACATCATGTAAAGCTCAAAGAAACCAAGCAGCCCGCGGATCAGGGCGTGCCGGAAGCGGATGGATCCGCCGTCGTCGCGCACAATCCGCAGGCCCATCACCAGCTTGCCCAGCGATTTCCCCCGGCTCAGGGTCTCCACGCCCACCGGCAGGACGACGAAAAGGAACACTATTGCGACAAGGACAATGACCGTCGCGGCAGCTTCATCCACCAAGTCGGGCACCGAGCCCAGGGCAAAGAGAAACAGGATGGCCAGCACCATCTGCAGGGCGGCGTCGATCGCCACTCCCAGGCCCCTGGCCGCGAACGACGCCGGACGCAATTCAAGGACCACCGCCTCTCCCGTGATGATCGAACTCATGGCCTCTCCCTGACAGGCAGCTGGAGCGCAGCTGAATTGTGTCCCGGTCTTCAGTCTAGCCAGGGGCCCCCGCCGGGCTAGGGTAGAACCGTGGACCTGGATGCCTTCACCGCCGTGCATGAATCCCAGTGGGACCGCCTGGATGCGCTTGTGCGCCGGCGCACGCTCAGCGGTGCGGAAGCCGATGAGCTGCTGCGGCTGTACCAGAGTGCGTCCACGCACCTGTCGATGATCCGTTCGGTTGCCCCGGAGGGGGCCCTCTCCGCTTCGCTGTCCGCGCGGCTGGCCCGGGCCCGGACCCGCTTCACCGGAGCGCGCTCCAATTTCATGGAGGACCTGGCCCGGTTCTTTGCCGTTGCCCTGCCGGCCGCCTTCTACCGGCTCCGCTGGCTGACCCTGGCGGTCGGGACGGCGTTTGCCATGGTCAGCCTGTTGTACGGACTGTGGGCGGCGAACAATCCGGAAGTTGTGCACGCCCTGGGCGGCGACGCCAGGCTTAAGCAGCTGGTGGATCGGGACTTCGTCAATTACTACTCGGACAACCCGGCCGCCTCGTTTGCCGGCCAGGTCTGGACCAACAATGCGTGGATCGCGGCTCAGTGCGTCGCGCTGGGCATCACCGGGCTCTTTGTGCCCGTGTCGCTTTACCAGAACGCGGAGAATGTAGGCCTGACCGGGGGAGTGATGTTCGCCTACGGACGGGGCGGCGTGTTCTTCAGTTACATCCTGCCGCACGGGCTGCTGGAGCTCACGGCCATCTTCATAGCCGGCGCCGCCGGGCTGCGGATCTTCTGGGCCTGGATATCGCCGGGTCCGCGGACGCGGTTGGCCGCCCTCGCCGCGGAAGGCCGATCGCTGATCACGGTGGCGCTGGGCCTGGTGCTAGTGCTTCTGGTATCCGGACTGCTGGAAGGCTTCATCACCCCCAGTCCGCTGCCGGTATGGGCCAAGATCACTATTGGCGCACTGGCGCTGAGTGGGTACTGGGCCTATGCGCTGACCCTGGGCCGGCGGGCCTTCCTGGCC
>JBBRKU010000313.1:0-3920 GCA_038231735.1 Actinomycetales bacterium
CTTGCGGCGGGCTATCGCCACATCGACACGGCAGCGGCCTATGGTAACGAGGCCGGTGTCGGAGCAGCCATCGCCGCGTCGGGGATTCCGCGCGAGGAAATCTTCGTGACCACCAAGCTGCGCAACGGCGAACAGGGCAATGCCGCCGAGGCGTTCCAGAACAGCCGCGCGGCACTGGGGCTGGACGTCGTCGACCTCTACCTGATTCACTGGCCGGTTCCGTCCGCCGGACGCTTTACCGAGGCCTGGACGCAACTGGAAAAGCTGTACGCGGACGGGCAGATCCGGGCCATCGGGGTGTCCAACTTCCTGGCGGAGCACCTGGACACGCTACTGGAGTCCGCGCAGGTGGTGCCGGCTGTCAACCAGATCGAACTGCACCCAACCTTCCAGCAGGAAGCGCTGACGGACAAGTGCCGCGCGCGGGGAATCGCCGTCGAGGCCTACAGCCCGCTGGGTCAGGGCAGCGACCTGTCCGCGGAGGCCGTTGCAGCGGTGGCCCGGAAGCACGGCGCGGTTCCGGCGCAGATTGTGCTGGCCTGGCATTTGGCGAAGGGCAATATCGTGATCCCCAAGTCCGCTGATTCCGTCCGGATGCGCCAGAACCTGGCCGCTGCGGATCTCAGGCTCTCCGCGGCGGAGGTCGGGTCCATCACCGGGCTCGAGTCCGGAGCGCGCCTCGGCTCGGACCCGGCCACGGCGGCGCACGCGCAGATGTAGGGAACAACCGCCATGTCCCGCGCACGGATCAGCATCGACCGCGACTTCACTATCGGGGAGGTTCCGCGCAGACTCTTCGGTTCCTTCGTGGAACACATGGGCCGCTGCGTCTACACCGGCATCTACGAGCCCGGGCATCCGGAGGCCGATGAGAAGGGCTTCCGCCAGGATGTCCTGCGCCTGACCCGGGAGCTGGGCGCCACGGTCATCCGCTATCCCGGCGGCAATTTTGTCTCCGGCTACAACTGGGAGGACGGGATCGGCCCGGTGGCCGGGCGTCCGCGCCGGCTGGACGGGGCCTGGCACACGCTGGAGACCAACGCCTTTGGCCTGCATGAATTCGTCGACTGGTCCCGGCAGGCCGGCACGGAGATCATGGAGGCCATCAATCTGGGCACCCGCGGCGTGGATGCGGCGCGGGAGATCGTGGAGTATACCAACCATCCGGGCGGGACGTACTTGTCGGATCTGCGCGCCAAAAACGGGCACAAGAAGCCGTTCAACATCAAGCTCTGGTGCCTGGGCAACGAGCTGGACGGCCCGTGGCAGATCGGCCACAAGACCGCCGACGAGTACGGACGGCTGGCGCAGGAGGCGGCGAAGGCCATGCGCTTTGTGGACCCGGACCTGGAGCTGGTGGCCTGCGGCAGTTCCGGCTCCGGCATGCCCACCTTCGGTGCCTGGGAACAGACGGTGCTCGGGCACGCCTATGAGGAGGTGGACTACATTTCGCTCCACGCCTACTACCAGGAGCACGACGGCGACGCGGCCAGTTTCCTGGCCAGTGCGGTGGACATGGACTACTTCATCGAATCCGTGGTGGCGACTGCGGATGCGGTCCGCGCCCGGGGCAAGCACAAAAAGTACATCAACCTCTCCTTCGACGAATGGAACGTCTGGTACCAGCATGGCCCGGCGACCGCAGACAAGCCGGAGGCGGTCTCCCGGGCCGGCTGGCCCGAGCACCCGCGCCTGATCGAGAACGAATACAACGTCGCGGACGCCGTCGTCGTCGGCACGCTGCTCAATTCGCTACTGCGCCACGGCGACCGGGTCAAGATCGCCAACCAGGCGCAGCTGGCCAACGTCATCGCCCCGATCCGCGCCGAGGAGAACGGCCCGGCCTGGCGGCAGAGCATCTTCTACCCGTTCGCGCGGATGGCGGAGCTGGCCAGGGGTCGCATTATGCGCGCCGCGGTCGAGTCGGACAAGTACGCCACCGGCCAGTTCGGCGATGCAGACCTGGTGGACGTCAGCTCCAGCTGGGACGAGGAGGGGGGCCGGATCGCGTTCTTCCTCGCCAACCGCGGGCTGGAGGAGGCAGCGGAGCTGGAGGTCTCGCTCCGCGGGTTCGACGCCGGCCGCGTCACCCGGGCGGAGGTGCTCCAGGCGCCCGAAGGGGCCGACCGCTTCGCCAGCAACACCCTGGCGGCGCGGGAGCGGGTAGGTCTGACCGGGCTCGACGGCGTCACGCCAGCCGGGAGCGAGCTCCGGCTGACGCTGCCCGCGCTGTCCTGGGCCGTCGTAGAACTGGAGGTCACACGAAGCTAGCGGGATCCGCGGTGAGCGGGCGGCCCGGAAGGTGGCCCGACCGTCGCTAAGTGCTCGCTTGGCGGGGGTTCAAACGAGCACTTACTGACTTCTCGTCCGGCATTCACAAGTTCTTCACGGTTTTCTATTGCCACATCCATGCGCTGTCCAGTAAACCTCCAGTATGGACGGCCATAACTGAAGAAGGCGCAGCACCGCAGCGTCCGGTCAGTAGAGGCCCAACCGGAGGGGGACGCGCGATGCCACGGTTTCGGAAGGCCGCCGTCCGGTTCCTCGCCATCTGTGCCGCCGCGGCGGTGCTGGCCCTCGGCGTCCAGCTGACCGCGATACTGCGCGGCGAGGCTGCAGCGTCGGCCGCCAGATACACGGCGTCGGCCGCGCGGAAGGCCAAGCCGACGACACCCCCGAAGGCCGCGGCCCACTCCACCGCGGGTGCAAGCGCCAGCCCCGCGCCGCCGTCGGCCGCCAGCACAGCCAGCCCCACCGCTCCCGCCACCCCCAGTTCCAGCTCCGCCGCGACAGCCGGCCCGCCAAGTCCCGCGCCGGCGGCACCCTGGCAGAGCCTTCCAGCCGCCCTGCAAAGCACGGTCAGTAGTTTCCTGGCCCAGCAGGGCGCTGCCGGAATCGCCGTCGGAATCAGCACCCCGCAGGGGCGGTTCCTGTCGCTGAACGGCTACTCGGACGTGAACGCCGGGACGCCGCTGCAGGACACTGATCTCTCCGCCTTCCGCAGCATTACGAAGAGTTTCGTGGGGACCGTGGTCCTGCAGCTGGTTGCGGAGGGGAAACTCGGCCTGGATGATCCGGTCGTCGGTTACGTGCCCGGTATCCCGGACAGCGGCATCACGGTGCGGATGGCGCTGGAGATGCGCACCGGGCTGGTGGAGTATTCGGATACGCAGGAATTTTCGGATCAGATGAACTCCGCGGGCGGCTACACCTGGACTGACGATCAGCTGCTGCAGGATGCCTTCGACCAGCCGCTGGACTTTGCCCCGGGCACGGACTTTGGCTACAGCAATACCAATACGGTGCTGCTGGGCCAGGTCATCCAGGCGGTGACCGGGCAGAGCTGGGTCCAGCAGATCCAGTCGAGGCTGCTCACCCCGCTGCGGCTGAGCTCCGTGGTGTACCCGCCGGAGGCATCACTTGGGCTGGCCTTGGCGGGGGCCTACCAGACCACGGACGACGGCATCGAGGCAATCGGCACCGGCAGTGACACGCTCTACAGCGCGGCCGGAGGACTCTTTGGCGACATCGGGGATCTGCTGAGCTGGGGCACCGCGCTGGGCTCGGGCGTCCTGCTGCCGGCCAACCTGCAGGCGGAGCGACTGAGCCCGGTGTCCAGCGCGGAGACCGGGAACTTCACTCCGGCCTACGACGCGTACGGGCTGGCCATGGGGGAGCTGGACGGCTGGTGGGGGCACACCGGGGTCGGGAACGGCTACGAATCCCTGGTCATGTACGATCCGGCGAGCAAGTCCACCCTCGCCATCCTGATCAACACGGCGCTCGCGGATCCCAACGCCGCGGCCGCCCTGTTCCGCCGGCTAGTGCCCGAGCTCGGGGCTCTCTGACGCGGAGAGCCCGCTGCTTTTTCCTTTCCCGGCTTCCGTCCTGCCGAGCTGCTTGCGGAGCAACGGGCGTTC
>JBBRKU010000314.1:0-3894 GCA_038231735.1 Actinomycetales bacterium
AATCACCACGCGCTGCTTCTGTCCGCCGGAGAACTGGTGCGGGTAGTAGTCCACCCGCTTTTCCGGCTCCGGGATGCCCACCTTGCCCAGCGCCTCGATGGCACGGGCGCGGGCCTCCTTCTTGCTGAGGCGTTTTCCATCCGGCGCGTGGGCGCGCAGGCCCTCGGCAATCTGCCACCCGACGGTGAACACCGGGTTCAGCGCGGTGGAGGGCTCCTGGAAGACCATCGCCACTTCCTGGCCGCGGATCTGGCGCAGGTGCTTGGGCGTCACGGTGATCACGTTGTTCCCGCTGATCAGCACGGCGCCGGAGCTGACGGCCGTTTCCGGGAGCAGGCCCAGGATGGTTTTGGCCGTGACGGTCTTGCCGGAGCCGGACTCGCCCACAATCGCCAGCACCTCGCCGGGCGCCACCGAGAGGGAGACGTCGTCGACGGCCTTGACGTCCCCGCTGTCGGTGGCGAAGGTGACCTTCAGGTGCTCGATGCGCAGCACCGGCTTCTCGCGCACGTCGCTGACGTCGCCGAGTTCTTCTGCATGGCGGGTCATACCGTTACCTCATTCTGTGCTGCCGGTGCGGCCGGGGAGACCGGTGCGGATTTTCCGGCACGACGGCGGCCGCGCAGCCGCGGATCGTTCAGGTCGTTCATACTTTCGCCCACCAGGGTCAGGCCCAGCACGGTCAGCACGATCGCCGCCCCGGGGAAGACTCCGGTCCACCAGATGCCGGCGGTGGTATCCGAGAGCGCCTGGTTCAGGTCGTAGCCCCACTCGGCGGCCGAGGTCGGCTCGATGCCGAAGCCCAGGAAACCCAGTCCCGCCAGCGTCAGGATGGCCTCCGAGGCGTTCAGCGTGAAGATCAGCGGAATGGTCCGGGTGGCGTTCTTATAGATGTGCCGGAACATGATGCGCGCCGTGGAGGCGCCCACCACCTTGGCGGACTCCACGAATGGCTCCGCCTTTAGCCGGATGGTTTCCGCCCGGATCACCCGGAAATACTGCGGAATGAACACCACGGTGATGGAGATCGCCGCGGAGAATATGCCGCCCAGCAGATTGGATTGGCCGTGGCTGATCGCGATGGACATCACGATGGCCAGCAGCAGCGTCGGGAACGCGTAGATGGCGTCCGCAATGACCACCAGCACCCGGTCCAGCCAGCCGCCCAGATAGCCCGAAAGCAGGCCCAGGGCCACGCCAAGGAAGATGGACAGAATGACGGCGACAATGATGACAAAGACGGCGGTCTGGGTTCCCCAGACCACGCGGGAGAGGACGTCGTAGCCGCCCGCCGTCGTGCCCCAGAGGTGGGCCGACGACGGCGGCTGCTGGGTGTCGAAGTGCTGGGAAAAGCCGTACGGGGAGATCAGCGGGGCCAGCGCAGCGGTCAGCAGGAAGATCGCGCTGATGACCAGGCCGACCACCAGCATTCCGCGCTGCAGCCCGACGCTTTTGAGCAGATGCGAGAGGATCGGCAGCCGATGGAGCAGGGATTCATCCTTTTTAGCCATGGTCAGTACCTCACCCGCGGGTCGATCAGCGCGGCGACGACGTCCACGATGAAGTTGGTCAGGGCCACGATGATGGCCAGCAGCACGACGATGCCCTGCACGGCGACAAAGTCGCGCGCGGTCAGGTAGTGCGCCAGCTGGAAGCCCAGGCCCTTCCACTCGAAGGTGCTCTCCGTCAGGACCGCGCCCCCCAGCAGAAGGGCGATCTGCAGGCCCATCACGGTGATGATCGGGATCAGCGCCGGCTTGTAGGCGTGCCTGGTCACCAGCCGGAATTCACTGACTCCGCGGGAGCGCCCGGCTTCCACATAATCCTTGCCGAGCGTGCCGATGACGTTGGTGCGGACCAGCCGCAGGAACACGCCACCGGTCAGCAGGCCCAGAGCGATGGCAGGCAGCACGGCGTGCGCCGTCACATCACCCAGGGCAGCCATATTGCCGCTGCGTATAGCGTCCAGCCAATAGATGCCGGTGGGCGACGACAACGAGGTCAGCGCCACCTCATTGCCGGACTTGGCCCGGCCGGCCACAGGCAACCAGCCCAATCCCACCGAGAAGACCAGCTTCAGCAGCAGACCGGCGAAGAATACCGGAGTGGCGTAGCAGAGGATGGCGAAGATGCGCAGCACGGCATCCGGGGCCTTGTCACGGTACTTGGCGGCGACCATGCCCAGCGGAATGCCGATGAGCAGCGCCACCACCAGGGCGTTGATGGCCAGTTCCAGCGTTGCGGCGCCGTAGGTGGTCAGCATGTCCGTGACCTTGAGGTTGTCCGAGATGGTCCGGCCGAAGTTCCCGGTGGCGATCTGGCCCAGATATTCGATGTACTGCACAAAGACCGGCCGGTCGTAGCCGGCCTGATGGATCCGCAGGGCCAGCTGGTCCGGTGGGAGCCTGCCACCCAGGGCCGCCGTGATGGGATCGCCGGTGATCCGCATCAGGAAGAAGACCATGGTGACCAGGATGAAGATGGTGGGGAAGATCAGGAAGAACCTGACCACGATATATTTGCCCAGGCCGCCGCCGGATTTGCCCTTCTTCGTGGGAAGGAGTCCATCCGCCTCTTCGGGGGGCGCGTCAATAAGTGTTGTCATTGCTACCTAGTTCTATTTTGCTTGCTGTTCTGCGGTGTTTGCTGTTCCAGCATTTGTTTGCTGTTTTACACCGCTTGCTGGAAAACGCATAGATGCTGAAAAACACGCGGGGAGGCGGGGCGTCTGCACGACGCCCCGCCTCCCCCAGTGCTTACCCGTGCCGGGCAGGACCTCGTCCTTAGCGGCTACGTGTTATTTGGACAGCACGCCGAGCCGGAACTTGAAGGATGCGTCCAAGGTGTCCTTGACGCCCTGCACGTCTTTACCGGAGACCGCCACCTGTGCGCCCTGGAGCAGCGGCAGGGTGGACAGATCCTTGGCAACGGCCGTCTGGATATCGCCGATCAGCTTCTCACGGGCGGTCTTGTCCGTCGTCGTCAGCTGCTTGGCAATCATGGCCTGCACGGACTTGTTGTCGTAGTGGTTCTTCAGGAAGTTGTTGGCCGTGAAGAACGGGGACAGGTAGTTATCCGCATCTGAGTAGTCCGGGAACCAGCCCAGCTGGTACAGCGGGTAGGCGTCCGCGACGCGGTCCTTGGTGTAGGTGACAAACTCGGTGGACTGCAGGTTGACCTTGAACAGCCCGGTCTTCTCCAGCTGGTCCTTGACCGCGGCGTACTCGTCCGCGGAGGACTTGCCATAGTGGTCCGTGTTGTACTGCAGGTTCAGGGTCACCGGCGTGCTGACACCGGCATCGGAGAGCGCCTTCTTGGCCTTGTCCGCATCCGGCTTGCCGTTGCCGTCACCGTACATGCTCTTCAGCGGCTCGGTAGCACCGGCGAAGCCCTGCGGAACGTAGGAGTACACCGGCAGGTAGGTGCCCTTGTAAACCTGGTCCGCGATGGCCTGGCGGTCAACCGAATCGGCTACTGCCTGGCGAACGGCCAGAGACTTGGCCGGGTCCGCATCCTTGGTGGTGAGGCCGAACGGCATCGTGTTGAAGTTAAAGACGATGTAGCGCAGCTCGCCACCGGGTCCCTTATCAACCTTGACCTTGGAATCGTTCTTCAGGCTGTCGATATCCGTGGCGGAGAGGCTGCGGGAGGCGACGTCGATGTTGCCCTGCTGGACGTCCAGCTTGAGGTTGTTCGAGTCGGCGTAGTACTTGATGGTCACGTTGTCCGTCTTCGGCTTGCCCAACACGCCCTTGTAGTCCGGGTAGGCCTTGAAGCTGACAAGCTGGTTCTTCGTGTAGGACTCGATGGTGTACTGGCCGGCAAATGCCTTGGCCTTGACGATGTCCTCATCATTCATGACCTTGTCCGCCGGAAAGACCTTGTGGTCCACAA
>JBBRKU010000315.1:0-3892 GCA_038231735.1 Actinomycetales bacterium
CGGGGTGGACTTGTCCATGCCCGGTGCGGAGGCCGTCGTCGCCGGCGCGGAACTGGTCTCCGGTGCTGAGCTGGTTGCCGGGGAGCTGGCGGTCATCGCTGCGGAGGCGGACTGGCCTGCGGTGCTGGACGGACCGGCAGGCGCAGGCGAGCTGGCAGCGGTGGTCGACGCCGACGCACCCGCGAAGCCGAGCTTTGGCAGCACGGTAAAGGCCAGCGCGCCGATAACGAGCGCAACTATCCCGAAGGCAATCAGCGGGCCCAGGCCCCGCCTGACCGGTTCGACCGAACTGCGGTGGACGCCTTGGCGCGACGAATTTTCCGGGACTTTGTCGAATTCGTCCCGCGGATATTGACTCATGTGGCTACTGCGTCCTTGTGGTTTATTGCCGGTGGTTGGCGTCAGTTCCCCAAGCGGCGGGCAGTTCTGGCCCTCTGACGCGACGTACGTAGTCTACGCAATCTCTTGACCAACATCGGGTCGTGCGCCAGAGCATCCTCGGTATCGATCAGCGCATTGAGGATCTGGTAGTAGTGCGTGGCGGACATATCGAAGAGTTCGCGGATGGCCTGCTCCTTGGCTCCGGCGTACTTCCACCACTGCCGCTCCAGCGCCAGCATCTGCTGGCCCCGTTCGCTCAGCGCCGCTTCCCGCCGCCCCGCTCCCGGGCAGTTCTCGGCACTCAGGTCCGCCAGTTGTGCCTTTGCCCCGGCAAGTTCAGCCACGACACACTCCAATCCAGGTTCCCGAAATGACCAGTTTCCCCATAATATAGGCGAATCACAGGCTTGTCATTCGCCACGCTCCGGGCCCGCTCCGGACGCTCCTGGCCCGCTTTGAGCGTGCCTGGACCGCTTGAACGCTGTTGACCAACAGCGGTTATGCGGGCCAGCCGCGGTCTATGCGGGGCAGGAGCGCTGATACCTGCCGATGCGCCACAATGGAAGGCGTGAATGACTCCGAGGCACTGTTCGACCCGCCGGAAACCGGGGCACGGGCGGCGCTGGTGCGGGAAGCGCCGGATGATGCCGTGGCGGAGACCGCGGCGCTGGAGCGGCTGGCCGGCGATCCGCTGTCCTTTATGGCTCCGGACTGGGCGGTGGCGCTGGAACCGGTGGAGGAGGAGCTGCGCCGGATGGGCCGTTTCCTGTGCCAGGAGCACGACGCCAGCCACGGCTTCCTGCCCCCGCCAACCCGGGTGCTGCGAGCCTTCGAACGGCCGTTGGCGGACGTCAAGGTCCTGATCGTCGGCCAGGATCCTTACCCCACGCCGGGACATTCTGTGGGACTGTGCTTCTGCGTCGACGGCAGGACCCGTCCGCTGCCGCGCAGCCTGGCGAACATCTTCAAGGAGCTCAACGCGGATCTTGGCATTGCCCCCGCGGTCCACGGCGACCTGACGCCGTGGGCGGATCGGGGCGTGCTGCTGCTCAACCGCGTACTGACGGTCTCTCCGGCGGCCACCGGGTCGCACCGGCGCCTCGGCTGGGAGACCATCACAGACGCCGCCATCCGGTCACTGGTTGCGCGCGGAAAACCCTTGGTCGCCATTCTGTGGGGCAACGACGCGCTCCGGCTGCGGCCGCTGCTGGGCGGGACGGCCGTCGTCGCCTCCGCCCATCCCAGCCCGCTCTCCGCCTCACGAGGATTCTTCGGTTCCAAACCGTTCAGCCGGACCAACCAGCTGCTCCAGGCCCAGGGTGCGGCCCCAGTCGACTGGAGTCTGCCCCCGCTATAGGCTTGTTAGGCTGCCCTTCGCCGGGCGCCGCGAACCCGCCTTTTGTGCGCCGATCCCAGGAGCCCCCCCATGACCGTTGCCCCCGCCGTAAAACCGCGCCCGCAGGCCTCGCTGACGGTGCTGCGCACCGAGTGGCTGGGCGAACACATGGTCCGGATCATCGCCGGTGGTGAGGGCTTCGGGGACTTCACCCCGAACGGATTCACGGACATGTATGTCAAGATCCATTTCCTGCAGCCCGGGGTGGATTATCTGGAGCCGACGAACGTTTTTGCGCTGCGCGAGTACATGCCGCGCGATCAGTGGCCGGCCACGCGCACCTACACCGTGCGCTGGGTGAACCGGATCGCGCAGGAGCTGGCCATCGACTTTGTGGTGCACGGCGATGAGGGCCTGGCCGGACCGTGGGCCGCCGCCGCCGCGCCCGGTGACCGGCTGATCGTTTCCGGTCCCGGCGGCGGCTACTCCCCCAACCCGGAGGCGGACTGGTACCTCCTGGCCGGTGATGAGGCCGCGTTGCCGGCCATCGCTGCGGCCGTGGAAGCCCTGCCGGAGGATGCCTTCGGCCAGGTCTTCCTGGAGGTCGACGGCGAGGCGGACATCCAGGACATCGCCGCACCGCCAGGAATGGAACTGGTCTGGCTGCTGCGTGAGGGTGAGCCCGCCGGGTCCAGCGGGCTGCTGATTCAGGCTGTCACCGAAGCGCCGTGGCGCGAGGGCCGGGTGGACGTTTTCGTGCATGGCGAGCGCGAATACATGAAGGCCCTGCGCGACGTGCTCTTCAAGCAGCGCGGCCTGGAACGCTCCCAGGTCTCGCTCTCCGGCTACTGGGCGCTCGGACGCAACGAGGACAATTTCCAGGCCGAAAAGCAAGAGCCGATCGGCCGTATCCTGTAAGGCGCCCGCACTCGGCCGTTTGGGCACCCTACGGATGACGCACCCTCCGGATGACGCACCCTCCGAATCGCGGTGCTTTGGGGCACAATGTCCCTATGCCAGAACTTCCGGAGGTGGCCGGACTGGGCAGTTTCCTGCAGCGGGAGCTGCTCGGTGCCGAGCTGGAGACGGCGCAGATCACATCCTTCGCCGTGCTCAAGACGGCCAGTCCGCCCTATACGGACCTGCAGGGACGCAGGCTGGCAGGCGTCGGCCGGCACGGGAAATTCATCGATCTGGATTTCTCCGACCCCGACGACGGCGGGCTGCACCTGGTCTTCCACCTCGCCAAGGCGGGCTGGGTGCGTTACTCCACATCGCCGTCGAGCGCCCCGCTCAAGGCGGGAAAAGGCCCGATCGCCGCCCGCTTCCTGTTCCGGCAGATCCGGCAGAATGGTGAATCCCGCGGCCTGGACCTGACCGAGGCGGGCACCAGGAAGAGCCTGGCCGTCTATG
The DNA here is from genome assembly GCA_038231735.1 of Actinomycetales bacterium. Classification (GTDB taxonomy): domain Bacteria; phylum Actinomycetota; class Actinomycetes; order Actinomycetales; family Micrococcaceae; genus Arthrobacter_M. The sequence continues at coordinate 3,131 of JBBRKU010000315.1, forward strand.
TGGTGCGTGATCCGCACGAGGTTCCCGGCATCGCCGCGCTGGGGCCCGACCCGCTGGCTCCGGACTTCGGCTATGCCCAGCTGGCCAGCATCCTGGCGGCGGCCGCCGGACAGATCAAGGGCCTGCTGCGGAACCAGAGCGTGCTGGCCGGGATCGGCAACGCCTACAGCGACGAGATCCTGCACGCCGCCAGGCTGTCCCCGTTTGCCATCGCCAGTTCCTTGGATGAACCAGCGATCCATGCCCTCTACGACGCGATCGAAAGCGTGCTGGGCGCCGCCGTCGAGTCCGCCGTGGGTAAGCCCGCCAGCCAGCTCAAGGACGCCAAGCGATCCACCATGCGGGTGCACGGACGCACCGACCAGGCCTGCCCGGTGTGCGGGGACACGATCCGGGAGGTCTCCTTCTCGGACACGGCGCTGCAGTACTGCCCGCACTGCCAGACAGGCGGGAAGATCCTGGCGGACCGCCGGACCTCAAAGTTCCTGAAGTGAATGCCGGTGCAGGCGGGCCCGGCGTCACCGCCGGCGGTTCCGGCGCCTCTCGTTGCTGACCTGTCCGCGGGTCAGCGGGCGCGCCAGGTTATCCCCCAGCACCACTCCCGCCGCCACGGCCAGGATGATGATCAGGGCGTTAAAAAGTCCCACCGCACCGGTCGCGGAGGCAACGGGGGTGATGGTCATGGCGAACATCGCCCGGAATATTGACAGCCCGGTCAGCAGGAACAGGATGGACGGCACCGCCACCACCAGCTGCGGGGCA
>JBBRKU010000316.1:0-3883 GCA_038231735.1 Actinomycetales bacterium
TAACGCTACCTCCCGCGGTGCGGGCTGCGCCGCCGGCAGCGACCAGGGCAAAGCGTCTGGCATCCAGCACAGCACCCTCACGCCTGATGTCCCGCGGATCGATCTGCAGGACCCGGTCCAGCTCAATCTCGCTAGGCTGGCCCTGCCTATCCCACGGCCCGGTGCCAAGGTCCAGATAATCGTTGTTGCCCGGCCGCCGTCGCACCCTCCGCGGTGCCAGCATCCGTCCCCAGAGCGCCCAAGTCGGCCCCAATGCGCCGCCGCGGGCGATACCGTGGGAGACTGTTAAGGCCGCGATTCCGTCGCGGATCTGTTGCCACGCTCCGGCGCGGCCGCGGTCCCGCAGAGCCGTCCGGCCCAGCCCATATGTCCGAGAGTAAGGAACCCGCGTGTCACCCATGGCCCGCACCGCCCCGGTGCCCGCCGCGACCGATCCGGCGATCATCAGGAACTTCTGCATCATCGCCCACATTGACCATGGGAAATCCACCCTGGCGGACCGGATGTTGCAGCTGACCGGAGTAGTTCAGCAGCGGGACATGAAGGCCCAGTACCTCGACCGGATGGACATTGAGCGCGAGCGCGGCATCACCATCAAGTCCCAGGCCGTGCGCATCCCGTGGGAAGTGGATGGCACCGCCTACTGCCTGAACATGATCGACACCCCCGGGCACGTTGACTTCACTTACGAGGTGTCCCGTTCGCTGGCGGCCTGCGAAGGCGCGATCCTGCTGGTGGATGCCGCCCAGGGTATTGAGGCCCAGACGCTGGCCAACCTCTATTTGGCGATGGAAAACAACCTGGCGATCATTCCGGTGCTGAACAAGATTGACCTGCCGGCCGCCCAGCCGGAGAAGTATGCCGCCGAGCTCGCCAGCCTCATTGGTGGCAAGCCCGAGGACGTGCTGATGGTTTCCGGCAAGACCGGCGTTGGTGTTGAAGCGCTGCTGGACAAGATCGTCGCCGATCTTCCGGCCCCGAAGGGTGATCCCAATGCTCCGGCCCGGGCCATGATCTTCGACTCCGTCTATGACACCTACCGCGGTGTGGTGACCTATGTCCGCGTGGTTGACGGGCATCTGTCCCCGCGCGAGAAAATCCAGATGATGTCCACCCGGGCCACCCATGAGCTCCTCGAGATCGGTGTCAGTTCCCCTGAGCCCACACCGAGCAAGGGTCTGGGCGTGGGCGAGGTGGGCTACCTGATCACCGGTGTCAAGGATGTCCGTCAGTCCAAGGTCGGTGACACCGTCACCACCTTGAACAAGCCTGCTGCCCAGTCGCTGGGCGGTTACGAGGATCCCAAACCAATGGTCTTCTCTGGGCTCTACCCCCTGGATGGCACGGACTACCCCGTGCTGCGGGACGCGCTGGAAAAATTCACTCTCAACGACGCCGCCCTCGTGTACGAGCCGGAGACGTCCGCAGCCCTGGGCTTCGGCTTCCGGTGGGCTTCCTGGGCCTGCTGCACCTGGAAATCACCCGTGAACGGCTTGAACGCGAGTACAACCTTGACCTGATTTCCACCGCCCCGAACGTGGAATACGAGGTGACGCTGGAGGACAGGAAGGTTCTCAAGGTCACCAACCCCAGCGAATACCCCACCGGCAAGATCGCGGAGGTCCGCGAGCCGATGGTATCCGCCACGATCCTGGCCCCGACGGAATTCGTCGGCTCCATCATGGAGCTGTGCCAGCAGCGCCGCGGCATCATGGGTGGCATGGACTACCTGTCCGAGGACCGGGTGGAAATCCGCTACCGGCTGCCGTTGGCCGAGATCGTCTTCGACTTCTTCGACCTGCTGAAGTCCAAGACGCGGGGCTACGGTTCGCTGGATTGGAAGGCCGACGGCGAACAGGTCGCGGATCTGGTCAAGGTGGACATCCTCCTCCAGGGTGAGCAGGTTGACGCCTTCAGCGCCATCACGCACCGGGACAAGGCCTACGCCTACGGTGTCATGATGACCGGCAAGCTGCGCGAGCTCATTCCCCGCCAGCAGTTTGAGGTGCCCATCCAGGCCGCGATCGGGGCGCGCATCATTGCCCGCGAGAGCATCCGTGCCATCCGCAAGGACGTGCTGGCCAAGTGCTACGGCGGTGACATCACCCGCAAGCGCAAGCTGCTGGAAAAGCAGAAGGAAGGCAAGAAGCGGATGAAGATGGTCGGCCGCGTTGAGGTCCCGCAGGAGGCCTTCATCGCCGCGCTGTCCTCCGATGAATCCTCTAAGGACAAGTCCAAAAAGTGACGTCGTTGCAGCAGGGCAGTGACGGGGCGCCCCGCGCCCCGTTCCAGCCCTGCGTCCGCAGTATCGGGACTGATTCCCTTGCCTAGCGTCCTCCCGCTGGGCGATCCGGCCCCGGCCGACGGCGTTCTTCCGGCCCAGGCGGCCGTGGGCGCCGGCGACCGGAAGTTCAGCCTGTACGCGCACATCCCGTTTTGCGCGGTGCGTTGCGGCTACTGCGATTTCAACACCTACACCGCCACTGAGCTGGGCGGCGGCGCCTCGCAGGACGCCTACGCGCAGACCGCGGCGTCCGAGGTGGCCTTTGCCTCACGCGCGCTGGAGGAGTCGGGTCTGCCCGTCCGCAAACTGGACACGGTCTTCTTCGGGGGCGGAACGCCCACCCTGCTGCCGGCAGGTGACCTGACAGCGGTGCTGCAGAGCGCCGTCGCCCGCTGGGGCCTGGCGGAGGGGGCAGAGGTCACCACCGAGGCGAATCCGGATTCGGTCAGCCGCGAATCACTGCAGGAACTGGCCGACGGCGGTTTCACCCGGGTCTCCTTCGGCATGCAGTCCGCCGTTCCGCATGTGCTCAAGGTCCTGGACCGGACGCATGAACCCAGCCGTGTCCCGAAGGCCATTGAGTGGGCCCGTGCGGCCGGCCTGAAGGTCAGCGTGGACCTGATCTACGGAACACCGGGGGAGTCGGATGCGGATTGGGAGACCTCCGTGCGCACGGCCCTGGGCTATCAGCCCGACCACATCTCCGCCTATGCGCTCATCATCGAGGAGGGCACCAAGCTCGCCGCCCAGATCCGGCGCGGCCAGGTGCCCGGGATCGACGACGACGACCACGCCGCCAAATACGCGCTGGCCGATGCTTTGTTCGCCGCGGCGGGCCTGTCCTGGTACGAGGTGAGCAACTGGTCCCGGACGCCGCAGGACGCCTGCCGGCACAATCTGAACTACTGGCATGGTGAGGACTGGTGGGGGATCGGACCCGGGGCACACTCGCATGTGGGCGGCGTCCGCTGGTGGAACGTCAAGCACCCGAAGGCCTACGCCGCGCGCCTGGACCAGGGACTGTCACCGGCGGCCGGACGCGAATCGCTGGATGCGCAAACCCGGGAGCTCGAGCGGATCATGCTGGCGACACGGCTGGTTGAGGGAGTCCGCGTGGATTCACTGACGGCGCCGGCGCGGAGGGAAGTTGCCCAGCTCATTGCCCACGAGCTGATTGATCCGGCGTCGGCGTTCGGGGGACTGCTGGTGCTGACGCTGCAGGGCCGGCTGCTGGCCGATGCCGTGGTCCGGCGCCTGCTGCCGGACTGAGCTGGGCACTGAACTGGCCTGAACTGAACCGGCCTGGATTGACCTGGCCTGGATTGACCTGGCTCGGCCGGGCTGGCGGCTAGTGGATCAGCCGCAGGTTCCACGTGTAGCGGTACGGACGGCCCCGGTTAACCTGCAGGGCAGCCAGCACCGAGTACACGGACAGGAAGAACCAGATGCCCACGGCCAGGACGGCAAAAATGCTGCCCACCACGGGAACGACCAGTGCCAGGATATTGGCCAGAGCCGCCACAATGGTCGGCGGGACGGTGAAGTTCAGTGCCTCTTTGGATTCCTGTGCGGTGAAGGGTCCGCGGTCCCGGAAGACAA
>JBBRKU010000317.1:0-3880 GCA_038231735.1 Actinomycetales bacterium
CGCCTGTTGCGCCTCGATGAACCGCTTTCCTTGTGGGGCGGAACGGATCTCCACACCGGGGTCATCACGGACGTGCACCATCCCCAACATGGCACGGCCATCACCGGGCGCGTGGTGGTGATGGCCGCCTCGCGCGGATCCAGCTCCTCATCGAGCGTGCTGGCGGAACAGATCCGGGCCGGAGTGGGTCCCGCCGCCATGATTCTGACCAGCCGGGATGCCATTCTGGCACTCGGTGCCATCGCCGCCGCCGAGCTCTACGGGGTATGGATGCCCATAGTCCTTATTGACGGCGCGGCCGCCGGACGGCTGCTTGGAAGCGGGCCCGTCGCGGTCCACGCCCGAGCCGGTCACGGCGGTGCCCAGTACCGGTGTGAACAATCCGGGTTCCGGCAGCGCCACCATCACGTTCAGCGGAGGACCAGCATGACCTTGCCCTTTATCAACGCCCGGGACCTTGCCGCGCTGATGCCTTCGGCGGCCGCCGTCGCCGCCCTTGAACATGAACTGCGCAACGGCCTGGACCCGGAAAAGGACGGACCCCGGCTGTTCAGCGCCCTGGCCGCCGGAGAATTCCTGCTGATGCCCGCGGAATCCTCCCGCTATGCCGGTGTGAAGGTCGTTACGGTCGCGCCCGGAAACCCGGCCCGGGGGGAGCCAAAGATCCAGGGCATCTACCTTTTGTTTGACGCCGCGACGCTGGCTCCCGTCGCTGCCCTGGAGGGGGCGGAGCTGACGCTCATCCGCACCCCTGCGGTGACGGCCATGGCGGTCAAACACATGCTGGCTGCCGGCGGCCGGGACGCAGTCGGACGGCTTGCTGTTTTTGGGACCTCGCTCCAGGCGGACCGGCACATCCGTGCGATAACGGACACCATGGACGTGGAGGAAGTGGTGGTTCTGGGCCGCCGCGACGAGGCTTCCCGTCACCAGGCTGCGGCATGGGCGGACCGTGGCGTGCGTGCGCGTTCGGGCCAGCAATCGGATCTAGTGGGGGCGGACGTCATTATCTGCGCGACCTCATCCCCGACTCCCGTTTTCGACGGATCCGTCGTGGCCCCGGACGCGGTCGTGGCCGCCATCGGCTCGCACGGGCTGCAGGCCCGCGAGATTGATGCCGGACTTGCCCGCCGGGCGGACGTTGTTGTTGAGGGGCGCGCGTCCGCGTTGCGGGAAGCGGGGAACCTGATCCCCGCCAGGTCCGCTGAGGAATGGCAGCAACGCCGGATAACGAATCTGGCCGAACTGGTGGGGGGCCAGTTCCGCCGGCGTCCGGGGGTACCGGCGCTGTACACGAGTGTCGGGATGTCCTGGGAAGACCTGGTGCTGGCCTCACACGCCTTCGAGCGTCTTGGGGCCGTTGCGGCACCATGAACAGGTGGCAATATTTGAAGATGCGCACTTTCCGGCCGGGACCAACCGGCTGGACGGAACAGATGAGTTGGAGGCGTCATGGCTGCGGAGAGTCCGTCCAGTTTAACGACTGTGCACAAGAGCGCCAATCTACGCGAGACGGTGGGGCTTGCAATGCGCGCGGCGATCATTTCGGGGGAGATGGCGGCCGGCGCGGTATACTCGGCACCCACGCTGGGGAAGCGGTTTGGGGTGTCCCCCACGCCCGTGCGCGAGGCGATGCTTGACCTGGCCAAGGAAGGCCTCGTTATACCGCTGCCCAACAAGGGCTTCAGGGTCACCGAGGTCTCCGACGCGGATCTGGATGACATCACCCAGATACGCTTGCTGATCGAACCGCGCACGGTGCGCCAAGTGGTCCCGATCATTCCGCAAGGAGACATCGCAAGGCTGTTCACGCTGGCGCAGGCCATCGTTGACGCGGCCGCGACGGGCGATCTGATCGAATACACGGAGGCGGACAGGCGTTTCCATATGGAAATCCTTGAATACAGCGGCAATAGCCGGCTGGTGGACATCATCTCAGAACTGCGCTCCCATACCCGTTTGTTCGGCCTTGCCCCGCTGGTCAAGAGCGGGCAGCTTAAGGTCATGGCGCGCGAACACCTGGAACTCGTCGAGCTGATTGAGGCGCGCCAAGCGGACCAGGCGGAAGAACTGATGACGCGGCACATCGGACACGTGCGGGACGAGTGGGCTGGAACCCCATGAGTCGTACAGAAACCGCCGACGTCGTCGTCATAGGAGCCGGCGCCGTAGGCGCAGCATGCGCCTATTTTGCCGCGCTGAACGGGCTGCGCGTCGTCGTTGTTGAGCGCGGTGCCATCGCTGGTGGAACATCCAGCGCCTGCGAGGGCAACATCCTGGTCTCGGACAAGGAAGCCGGGCCGGAACTGGAGCTCTCGCAATATTCGCAGAAAGTCTGGCGGGAAGACCTGGCCGAGTTCGGCAGGCTGTGGGAGTTTGAATCCAAGGGTGGTCTGGTCGTGGCAGCCAGCAGTTCCAGCGCGCTGTCCCTGAAGCAGCTGGCCGTCCGTCAGCAGGCGGCGGGGATCGAGGTCGTCCCTGTGGACGCCGCTGGCCTGCTTGGCTGCGAGCCGAACATCAACCCCAGCCTGGTGGCCGGGGCTTTCTACCCCCAGGATGCCCAGGTGCAGCCGATGCTGGTGGTGGCCCACCTGCTCCGCTTGGCCCGCGGGCTCGGGGCCACGGTGCAGACGCAGACCGAGGTCACCGGATTCCTGAGGCAGGGTGACCGGATCACCGGGGTGCGCACGTCGCGAGGCACGGTATCCGCTCCCCACGTCATCAACGCGGGCGGGACGTGGGGCGGCAGCATTGCCCGCCTTGCCGGAGTGAATGTTCCCGTCCTTCCGCGCCGCGGATTCGTGCTGGTAACGGAGCCGCTGCCGGTCCGGGTCCGGCACAAGGTCTATGCGGCCGAGTACGTGGATAACGTCGCCAGTTCCGATGCCGGACTGCAGACCTCACCGGTGGTCGAGGGTACAGACAGCGGCACCATTCTGATCGGCTCCAGCCGGGAACGCGTCGGCTTTGACCGCACTTTTTCCGTTCCGGTGGTGAGCTCGATGGCGGCCAAAGCCATCTCCTTGTTTCCGTTCCTGGGCGCGGTGAAGGCGATGCGCAGCTACCTGGGCTTCCGGCCCTATTGCCCTGACCACCTGCCCGTCATCGGGCCCGATCCGCGCGCACTCGGCTTGTGGCATGCCTGCGGGCACGAGGGTGCCGGGATAGGACTGGCCGCCGGCACCGGCTCGCTCATCATCCAGGCGATGCTCGACCGCCCCACCAGCATGGATCTGACACCCTTTGCCCCCGAACGCTTCCCGGAGACCGCCCCATGAACCAGCAGCTCAATCTGACCTTTGACGGTGCGCCCCTCACAGCCCGCCCCGGACAGAGCATCGGGGCAGCCATGACCGACGCTGGCGTGAAATCCTGGCGCAGTACGCGAGTGGCCGGCAAACCCCGGGGCCTGTTCTGCGGGATCGGCATCTGCTACGACTGTCTGCTGACCGTCAACGGTGTACCGAACCAGCGCGCCTGCCTGACGCCGGCCGGAGACGGCATGGCGCTGAAAAGCGGTGCGCCCGGCAGGACTGAGGAGGCCCATCATGACTGAGGCTCATATCCGCACGGAAGTGGCCGTCGTCGGCGCCGGACCCGCCGGCCTCGCCGCCGCCGTAACAGCGCCAGACGCCGGACTGGAAGTCACGCTGATCGACGCCGGAAGCCAACCCGGCGGCCAGTATTGGCGCCACCCGGATGAAGCCCACACGGTGCCGGACGAGGGCGCCGGACATCACGACTGGGACACCTTCACGGATCTGCGTTCCCGGCTGAATCTGCACGTCCGGAACGGGCGGATCACCTACCTGCCCAACCACCAGGTCTGGTTGCTCCAGTGCGAGCCCGGTACCAATGTGCTGCACCTTTCCCCGACGCG
>JBBRKU010000318.1:0-3873 GCA_038231735.1 Actinomycetales bacterium
CGCCGTAGCCGGTGAGCTGGAAGAAGCCGATGCGGTGACCCGCATCGCGGAGCTGACGGATGAAGGCCGGGTTGAAGGACCCGTCTTCATTCCGCGCCGTGCTGAGGTCCAGGACGGGAATCGACTCAGGTAAACCGGTCATCTCTGCAAGCTACCACCGGCCCGGCAAATTCTGAACCGAATGCTGCGAAACACTCAACGGAGCCGGGAAGCGCGGACAAACTGATCGGCCGCGCTGGCCAGCAGGAGACGCTGTATCTATGGCCGGATCTATGGCCGGATCTATGGCCGGAACACGGCGCACCCTTGCCGTGGCATGTCTTTCTGGCTCTGTTTGTACAGGCCGTACTGGGTTTTGCCGCGAAGTTTGTATGCCGATAAACCCACGAGTACGAGCAGCACAAGCAATCCGCCGCCGGCACCGACCACGAGCTGGGTCGTCGGTCCGCAGATCCGAATCGTCATACGGCAGGCCACCACGCACAAATGTCGAGTCGCGCACGTCAGCGTTGAGTGCCTTGGCGCTGGATGACGAGTAGTGGTCGCAGATGTGGGTATGGCCTACGCGGCGCGCCCCGTAACAACGGGCAGCCGGGCGAGGCGCCATTCCAGCATCCCCTCTGCCAGACGGTGTGCCTGGCGGCCGCCTGAGCGCAGCAGATCGACGGCGTCGTAGGCGAGAACGCAGTAGGCGCCGCGGCAGTAGGCGACGATTTCGCGCTCGGGGGGCAGCTCGCTGAGCCTGTCGGCGAGCACTTCCATCGGGATGGAGAGGGCGCCGGGTATATGTGCCGCGGCGTATTCCTCCGGGGGGCGGACATCGATGACGGTTACGGTTCCGGCGGAGACTCGTGCCATGAGCTCCTCGCGGGTCATCTCCTGTGCAGCCGCTGTATCGCCGTCCTGGGTGGCCCTGCCGTGGTTGAGGTAATCGCTGCTGCTCCGTTCCACCTCGGCCACCCGGGTTCTGGCGACGATGCGGACCAGGTTGTAGAGGCGGGCAACGTCTTCCCCTGCCAGATCGTAGTGGACCCGGGTTCCATCCTTGCGGGTGGTGACCAGGCCCGCCTGTTTGAGTGATTGCAGGTGTGCAGAGGCCGTGCTGAGTCCGAGTCCGGCGGCGGCGGCGAGATTTTCCACACTGCGTTCGCCCTGTGCTAGCAGGTCCAACAGTTCGAGGCGTTTGCCGTTGCCCAGGGCCTTGCCCACGCGGGCGAACTGTTCGAACAGGGCCGCTTTTTTCCTGTGGTCGCCCATTTTATCCTCCAAAGGTCTATGTAATACTGGATCAAACGATATTCCATGTTTATCTGGAATACCAGTCCCACCGCCGCCCTGGCGGTCCATTACCGAAGGAGCGCCCTCATTATGGCCAAACTTGATCTGATCCCGGTCATTGACGAGGGACTGTGCAACTCGACCTGCCTGCTGGATCTCGGTGAAGGCCGGGCCCTGGTGATGGATCCGGAACGGGATGTGCGCGAGGTCCGCGCGCAGGCGCGGCGCCTTGGCCCGGACATCGGATTGAAGGACGGAGACACGGTGGCGCTGGCCCGGGCCCAGTACCGCTCGATGCAGCGTTTGATGGAACTGCCCGATGAGAAAACTGTCTGGCCCACCCCTGGCGCGGGCTCCTTCTGCACCGCCGCGGCCGGTGGCGACAGGGTGACAACAATCGGAAGGGAGCGGGCCACGAACCCGCTGCTGCAGGTCACCGGCGAGGACGATTTCGTCGCAGCGCTGCTCGGTTCCCTGGGGAACTTCCCGGACTACTTCCTGCGCCTGGGCGAGATCAACAGGCAAGGCCCCGCCGTTCTCGGCACCGCTCCTGACCTGCCCGCTTTGACCGCGGACCGGGGGAGGGAACTGATGGGCCAGGGCCGCGGCGGCCGCACCGACGTTACCGTCCTGGACGGCGGCCCCAGCGACTGGGAAGACGCCACCTTCCAAGCGCTGGAGGCAACAAGCCGGTGAGCGCCGGAGCAGCCCCGCACCGGCCACGCACGGGCAAGGAAACGACCCCGGGCATTATGCTGGGATTGCGGCAGAACCTTGCCCAGTTCATCCTGCTCGTTGCCGTCAACGCCCTGGTCGGGGGCACCCTTGGGCAGGAACGGACGGTGCTGCCGCTGCTGGCCCGGCAGGTCTTCCACCTGGACCTCTACACCAGCGCACTGACGTACATTCTGGCCTTCGGCCTGGCCAAAGCCGGCACGAATTACTTCGCCGGGACCCTCTCGGACCGCTACGGCCGCAAACCGGTGCTGGTGGCGGGATGGCTTATCGCCGTGCCTGTACCGTTCCTGCTGATTCTTGGCCCCTCATGGGGGTGGATCGTGGCAGCGAACGTCATTCTCGGGATCAACCAGGGACTGACCTGGTCCACGACCGTGATCATGAAGATGGACCTCGTCGGCCCGGCCCGGCGCGGGCTGGCCATGGGCCTGAACGAAGCCGCCGGCTACCTCGGTCTCGCCGGCACGGCCCTAGCCACCGGCTACATCGCCGCACACAACGGGCTCCGTCCGGGACCCTTCCTGCTTGGCGCGGCCTACATTGCCCTCGGACTCGGGCTCTCCGTGCTCACCGTCAAAGAGACGCGCCACCACGCCGCAGCGGAAGCAACCGACCACGCCGCAGCCCACGCCAACGCTCAAGCTGACCTGAGCAACCGCGAGATTTTCACCCTGACCAGCTTCCGCGACAAGTCCCTATCCTCGGTCAGCCAGGCAGGAATGGTCAACAACCTCAACGACGGCCTGGCCTGGGGACTTTTCCCGATCCTGTTCTCCGCTGCGGGGCTTTCGGTTGCACACGTCGGCATCCTGGCCGCAGTCTACCCGGCGGTCTGGGGCGCCGGGCAGCTGGTCACCGGCGCCCTATCCGACAGATACGGGCGTAAGGTCCTGATTGTGGCCGGCATGCTGATCCAGGCAGTGGCCCTGGGCATGACCGCCGTCGGGACCGGCTTCGGGTTCTGGCTCGCCGCGGCCATCCTGCTTGGCGCCGGAACGGCCATGGTCTACCCGACCCTGCTGGCCGCGATCGGCGACGTCGCCCACCCCGCATGGCGGGCCCGCTCGGTCGGCGTCTACCGCCTCTGGCGCGACGGCGGCTTCGCTGCCGGCGCCCTGCTCTCCGGGCTGCTCGCCGATGCCTTCGGCATCCCGGCCGCCGTCGCCGCCGTCGGCGCCCTGACGGCGGCCTCCGGAATCATCGTGGCCGTCCGGATGCGCGGCACCGACCATCTGCCAAGGACACCGGACACCAGCCGGACGGCCACCACATGAAGCGGCCCCACCGCGGCGGACTCAAAGCGGAAACGGGAACGAAGGATCACCGGTCCCACCCATCCCGGACCGGCACCCCACGCGCCACGGTGGCGGACGGGGATGCGACACTGCGCTCCTATGCGGACTCCGCGAAGAAGCGGCAGGTTTTGTATCGGCGCACGTTGCTCATCGTCGTTGCTTCCCAGATTTTCGGCGGCGCCGGATTGGCTGCGGGCATCACGGTGGGTGCTCTGCTGGCTCAGGACATGCTCGGCACCGGAAGTCTTTCGGGATTGCCCTCGGCTCTCTTTACTCTCGGCTCGGCGGGCGCGGCCCTGCTGGTCGGCCGGCTTTCCCAGCGTTTCGGTCGGCGCACTGGTCTGACAGACGGGTTCCTCGCCGGCGGAATCGGCGCCGCAGGCGTGGTTGTTGCCGCGGTCGCCAATAACATCGTGTTGTTGTTCGTGGCCCTGGTCATCTATGGTTCGGGAACTGCGACGAACCTGCAGACCCGCTACGCCGGAACAGATCTCGCCCGTCCCCAACAGCGCGGGACAGCGGTCAGCATCGCCATGGTCTCCACCACTGTCGGCGCGGTCGC
>JBBRKU010000319.1:0-3866 GCA_038231735.1 Actinomycetales bacterium
AAGCTCGGGGACGCCCTGCCGCTGTACCTGACCATCGTCGTCGGACTCTCGCTGGTGCTCCTGCTGCTGGTGTTCCGCTCCATCCTGGTTCCGCTGCTGGCCACGGCGGGCTTCCTTCTGTCCCTCGCGGCGGCGTTCGGTGGCGTGGTGGCGGTCTACCAGTGGGGCTGGCTCTCCAGCGTCTTTGACGTGCCGAACCCCGGCGCCGTGCTGAGCTTCCTGCCCATCATCCTGATCGGCGTGCTGTTCGGCCTGGCGATGGATTACCAGGTGTTTATTGCCTCCGGCATGCGCGAGGCCTTCATCCACGGCCAGTCCGCCAAGCAGGCCGTACGCACCGGCTTCAGCCACGCCCGGCATGTGGTGGCGGCCGCCGCCATCATCATGACCGCCGTGTTCTCCGGCTTCATTTTCAGCCATCTGACCATGGTGCGGCCGTTGGGATTTGCGATGGCATTCGGCGTGCTGGTGGACGCATTCGTGGTCCGGATGACCATTGTGCCCGCCGCGATGCACCTGTTGGGCCGCAGCGCCTGGTGGATCCCGCGCTGGCTGGACCGGATCCTGCCCGACGTGGATGTGGAGGGCGCAAGGCTGACGACGACGACGGCCGGCGACGCGGCCGGGGTAGGGTTCGCGGCCGGCATGGCCGGCGTGGGTTCCGAGAAGGACGATGACCTCGACGACCGCGTGGACGCAGGCGCCTGACCGGCTACGCCTGGATCCTGTTGCCACGTTGGCTCTGGCAGCCTGTTCGCGATGTCGGCCAGAGGCGTTACAAAAAGTTGATGGCAGTGCATGCACTGCCATCATTGCCAGCACCGCAATCAAGTTTTTGGAGAGAGCCTGACCGGCGGCCGGTATTTTTGGAGAGAGCCTGACCGGCGGCCGGTTGACGTCCCGCGCTAGACTGTGAGGCACCCCCCCACATGGCCGTGGGTGGACACCTGATCTGGAGCCCGATGCCCCTACCGCAGACGCTGCTGCCCGGCGAGCTAACCTCCCCAGCCGTGCAGAGACGCGCCTACGCGGCGCACGAGAACCTGGACACCTTCCGCACCGTGGACGACGGGCTGCGGCGGCTGGTACGCGAATCCTGGCAGCGTTCACTACGGCATCTTGACTCCCCTGAAGCCGCCCGCTCCCCCCTGGTCTGGGATGAGGGCGAGCTCGAAGACTACCGGCGCAACCATCCGCTGGCGGCCGTAATGCCGGTGATCCAGCAGCTGCTGGTCCGGCCCAGCCACGACACCGGACTGCTGGTGGCCGTTGGCGACGAGCACGGCCGGCTGCTCTGGGTTGAAGGTGACCAGGAGCTGCGCCGCCGGGCGGAACGGATCACCTTTGTCTCCGGCGCTGACTGGTCCGAGTCCTCTGTTGGCACCAGCGCGCCCGGGACCGCCCTTGCCCTGGGCAACAGCGTGCAGATCGCCGGCGCCGAGCACTTCAACCGCACGGTGCACCCGTGGAGCTGCACCGCCGTCCCCGTCCACGACCCGGGTTCGGGCAGTGTGCTGGGAGTCGTCGACATTACCGGCGGCAGCGAGGCCGTCGGTGTGCACACCCTGTCCCTGGTGCAGGCGACGGTCGCCGCGGCCGAGGCCCAGCTGCGCATCCAGCGCCTGCAGCGGCGTGCCGCCCCGTCCGTCCGGCGCGCGCCGGCCCGGAATCTCTACCGGGCCAGCCTGCAGATCCGGGGCCGGGGGCACGGCGTGGTCAACCTCTCCGGCGTGGCCGTTCCGCTCAGCGAACGGCACACGGAAATCCTGACCCTGCTGGCACTGCACCCGGAAGGGCTCTCCGCCGAGGAACTGGCCGCCATGGTGTACCCGGAGCACGCCTCCGTTACCACCGTGCGGGCCGAAATAGTCCGGCTGCGCCGGCTGCTGCAACGGCACGGCGACGGCATGGTCCCCCAATCGCGACCGTACAGGCTGCCCGGCGAGCTGGTGGTGGACGCCCAGCAGGTGCTCAACTACCTCAGCCGCGGCGCGCACCGGCTGGCCCTGAACATCTACCGCGGCGAGGTCCTGCCGCGCTCCGAGGCCCCAGCCATCCTGGAGCTGCGCCGGCGCGTAGGCGCCCTGCTGCGCGAGGCGATCCTCACCGATGCCAGCCCCGAGGTGCTGCTGCAGTACCTGCAGCTTTCCGAAGCCCACGACGACGGCGAAGCCTGGCGGATCGCGCTGCGCCTCCTGCCGGCCCGCTCCCCCCGGCGCCCCGCCGTCGTCGCCCATCTGGAACGGCTGGAAACCGCGCCGGACTGAGCCGCGGCCCGCGCGCCGCATGCAACCTTATTGCAACCTCCGCGCGCCTAGGCTCCTCGGTAAGGACGACGACGTCCCCTCCCATGCTGAAGGAGCAGAACAATGACTGTTTACGCCCAACCCGGTGCGCCGGATTCCAAGGTCACTTTCAAGGACCGTTACGAGAACTGGATCGGCGGCGAATGGGTCGCCCCCGTCAAGGGCCAGTACTTCGAGAACATCTCTCCGGTCACCGGGAAGGCCTTCTGCGAGGTGGCCCGCGGCACCGCCGAGGACATCGAGCTGGCGCTGGACGCCGCGCACAAGGTGGCGCCGTCCTGGGGCAAGACCTCCGCCGCCGAGCGCGCGGCCGTGCTGAACAGAATCGCGGACCGGATCGATGAGAATCTGGAACTGCTGGCCGTGGCCGAAACGTGGGACAACGGCAAGCCTGTCCGCGAGACCCTCAACGCGGACATGCCGCTGGCGGCCGACCATTTCCGCTACTTTGCCTCCGTTGTCCGGGCCCCGGAGGGCCGGCTGACCCAGCTCGACGATGACACGACCGCCTACCACTTCCACGAGCCGCTGGGCGTGGTGGGCCAGATCATCCCGTGGAACTTCCCGATCCTGATGGCCGTCTGGAAGCTGGCCCCCGCGTTGGCCGCGGGCAACGCCGTCGTGCTTAAACCCGCGGAACAGACCCCGACGTCCATCCTGGTGCTGATGGAACTGATCGGCGATCTGCTGCCCGCCGGCGTGCTGAACGTGGTCAACGGATTCGGCGTCGAGGCCGGCAAGCCGCTGGCCTCCAGCCCGCGGATCCGCAAGATCGCCTTCACCGGCGAAACCACCACCGGCCGGCTGATCAGCCAGTACGCCAGCCAGAACCTCATTCCGGTGACGCTGGAGCTGGGCGGCAAGAGCCCGAACATCTTCTTCGCCGACGTCGCCGATGCCAAGGATGCGTTCTACGACAACGCCCTGGAGGGGTTCACGCTGTACGCCTTCAACCAGGGTGAGGTGTGCACCAGTCCGTCGCGCGCGCTGGTGCAGGGTTCGATATATGACTCCTTCATGGCGGACGCGATTGCCCGCACCGAGAAGATCGTCCAGGGCAACCCGCTGGACACGGACACCCAGCTGGGCGCGCAGGCCTCCAACGACCAGCTGGAGAAGATCCTCTCCTACATGGACATCGGCAAGCAGGAGGGCGCCAAGGTGCTCACCGGCGGTGCGCGGGCGGACCTGTCCGGCGACCTGGCGGAGGGCTATTACGTCCAGCCGACCATCTTCGAGGGCACCAACGACATGCGGATCTTCCAGGAGGAGATCTTCGGCCCGGTGCTCGCCGTGACCCGCTTCAACGGCTATGCCGATGCCATGCACATTGCCAACGACACGCTCTACGGGCTGGGCGCCGGCGTCTGGTCCCGTAACGGCAACGTCGCCTACCGCGCCGGCCGTGAGATCCAGGCCGGCCGCGTCTGGGTCAACAACTACCATGCCTACCCGGCGGGTGCGGCCTTCGGCGGCTACAAGTCCTCCGGCATCGGGCGCGAAAACCACGCCATGATGCTGGACCACTACCAGCAGACCAAGAACCTGCTGGTGAGCTAC
>JBBRKU010000320.1:0-3859 GCA_038231735.1 Actinomycetales bacterium
GAACCCCGCGTTCCAGCGCCAGCAGGCCCACGGCCTTGCGCGGAGCCCCGGCGGCCTTCTGCTCCAGCAGGGCCTCGCGGCCCCAGAACCGGTCCTTCTTCCAGCCGACCGCCCAGCCGACGCCAGCCTCCACCGGCGTGATGTCGACGCTGAGCTCGTGGCCGTGCAGCGCATAGCCCATTTCGGTGCGCAGCGTGTCCCGCGCTCCCAGTCCTGCGGGCCGTCCGCCGTGCTTGGCGACGGCTTCAGCCAGCGCCTCCCAGACGGCCAGCGCGTCCTCCCAGCGCGGCACGAGCTCATACCCGTGCTCGCCGGTGTAGCCGGTGCGGCAGATGGTCAGCGGGATGCTCCGGCCGCCGCTGGTCCATTCGGTGTCCACGAAGGACATGTACTCCTGCGGCAACGCCAGGCCCAGCTCCTCCAGCACCGCCGTCGACTGCGGGCCCTGGACCGCAAAGACGCCGAACCGGCGGTGCTGGTCCTCAATGACCAGGTCCGCGCCCTCGGTATCGCGGGCAGCCAGCAGGTGTTCAACCACCTTGTGGGTGTTGGCCGCATTCGGGATCAGGAAAACCTCATCCTCGCCCCGCAGGTAGGCGATGAGGTCGTCGGTGACGCCGCCGCTTTCGGTCAGGGCGAGAGTGTACTGGGCGCTGCCGGGGGCAATGCGGTCCAGGTCGTTGGCCAGGCACCGGTTGGCGAAGGCGGCCGCCCCGGCGCCGCGGATGACGGCCTTGCCCAGATGGGAGACATCGAACAGACCGACCGCTCCGCGGACCGCCGCGTGCTCGGCAACGACGCCGCCGCCGTCGTACTGCAGCGGCATCAGCCAGCCGCCGAATTCGGCCATTTTCGCGCCGTGGGCCTGATGCCAGTCATGCAGGGGACCATGCAGCAGTTCGGTGGAATTTTCGCTCATGCCAGCTACGCTACCGCAGGGCTGAGCCGGACCCTGAACTCCCGGGGCGGCGCCGGGAACCCATCGCGTCGGCGGTTCGGACTACGATCGGTAAAGAGTTCCACCCGCACGCCATGCAACCGTGCCCCAACAACCAGTGAGGATCCGTTTTCGTGTTCAAAAACCATGAAGTCACGCTCAAGGCCATTGCCAAGGACATCCGGAAGGACTCCTCCGATGCCCTGGTGATCGGCGTCGGGCAGGGCACGGAAGGTCCCGTCCTGCTGGACAATCCGCTGCCGGTCAAGGCTGCCAATGCGCTGGCGGCCTCGCTGGAGATCCTGGGCGTGACCGGCGCGGCCGACGAGGTCCGACGGTTCCCCGGCGTCCCCGAGCTGGGCGCCGAGGTCCTGGTGCTGGCCGGCGTCGGCAAGGTAGCCGGCGGGGAGGTCACGGAGGAGGCTCTGCGCCGGGCCGCCGGTTCGGCGATCCGGCAGCTGGCCGGCATCGGCTCCGTCGTCGTCGCCCTGCCGACGACGACGGTCAGCCAGGCCGCCGCTGTGGCCGAGGGAGCCGCACTGGGCGCGTACGCCTACACCGAACACCGCAATGCCAGCGCGGCCGGGCTGAAGCCCAGCGTCGGCACCGTCACCGTTTTCACCCCCGCGGCCGCGGACAAGGAACTGGCACCGGCTCTGGAGCGGGCCGCCGTCGTCGCCCGCGCCGTCAATGCCACCCGCACCCTGGTTAACCAGCCGCCCAGCCACCTGTACCCGGAGAGCTTCGCCGAGGCAGCCAAGGAGCTGGCCAAGGGGCTACCCGTTAAGGTGACCGTGCTGGATGAAAAGCGGCTGGAGAAGGAAGGCTACGGCGGCATCATGGGAGTCGGCCGCGGCTCCTCGCGACCGCCGCGCCTGGTCAAGGTGGAGTATTCCCCGGTCCGGGCCAAGGCCAACCTGGCCTTCGTCGGCAAGGGCATCACCTTTGATTCCGGTGGCATCTCGCTCAAGCCGGCCGCCGGAATGATGACGATGAAGTGCGATATGGCCGGCGCCGCCGTCGTGCTGAACGCGCTGCTGGCCGTGGCCGGGCTCGGCCTGCCGGTGAAGCTGACCGCGTGGCTGTGCCTGGCGGAGAACATGCCCTCCGGCACGGCCACCCGCCCCTCCGACGTGCTGACCATGTTCGGCGGCAAGACCGTGGAGGTCCTCAACACCGATGCCGAGGGACGGCTGGTGATGGCGGATGGCCTCGCCGCCGCCTCCGAGGAGCAGCCGGACGCCATCCTGGACGTGGCCACCCTGACGGGGGCGCAGGTGGTGGCGCTGGGCAACCGCGTATCGGCCGTGATGGGCGACGACGGCGTCAGCGCCGCCATCAAGGCCGCGGCGGACCGGGCCGGCGAACTTTTCTGGCCGATGCCGCTGCCCGAGGAACTGCGCCCGAGCCTGGATTCGCAGGTGGCGGATCTGGCCAACATCGGCGAAAAGATGGGCGGCATGATGACGGCCGCCGTTTTCCTTAGCGAGTTCGTAGGTAACCGCAAGGACGGCGCGAAGATCCCGTGGGCGCACCTGGACATCGCCGGGCCGGCGTTCAACGAAGCTTCCGCGTACGGCTACACGCCCAAGCAGGGTACCGGCGTTGCGGTCCGCACCCTGGTGGCCTATGTGGAGGACGTGCTTTACCGCACGGCTTAGTAGTTAGCGGCGCGTCACAGGCCGCCGTGTTTCCGGACACAAGCGCTTCATCAGCAGGCTGCGCAGGTGGAGCATGGTACCTGTGGGCGCTATGGTAAATGCTGAACTGCATCAAGATCTTACAAACCGGCTGGCGCAGCTAGTGCGCCACCAATACGCGAGGGAGCGTCTAAGTGGCCGATCAGGCAACTGCGCAAGAATTCGACATCCTGGTTCTCGGTGGCGGTAGCGGCGGTTACGCTACGGCTCTGCGGGCCGTCCAGCTGGGCTTCACCGTCGGCCTGGTCGAGAAGGCCAAGCTTGGCGGGACCTGCCTGCACAACGGCTGTATCCCCACCAAGGCGCTGCTGCACGCCGCCGAGGTAGCGGACCACGCCCGCGACGCCGTCAAGTACGGCGTCAACGTCGACCTGCAGTCCATCGACATGTCCGCGGTCAACGCGTACAAGAACGGCATCATCGCCGGCAAGTACAAGGGCCTGCAGGGCCTGATCAAGGGCAAGGGCATCACCGTGATCGAGGGCGAGGGCAAGCTCACCTCGGCGAACACCGTGACGGTCAACGGCACCGCCTACACCGGCAAGAACATCGTGCTGGCCACCGGCTCCTACTCCCGCACCCTGCCCGGACTGGAACTGGGCGGCCGCGTCATCACCTCCGACCAGGCGCTGGAGATGGACTACATCCCCAAGAGCGCAATCGTCCTGGGCGGCGGCGTGATCGGCGTCGAATTCGCCTCGGTCTGGAAGTCCTTCGGCGTGGACGTCACCATCATCGAGGGCCTGCCGTCGCTGGTGCCCAACGAGGACGCCGCGATCGTCAAGGTCCTGGAGCGCAGCTTCAAGAAGCGCGGCATCAGCTTCACCACCGGCATCTTCTTCCAGGGCGTCGAGCAGAACGACGACGGCGTCAAGGTCACCTTGGTTGACGGCAAGACCTTCGAAGCGGAACTCCTGCTGGTCGCCGTCGGCCGGGGGCCGGTCAGCCAGGGACTGGGCTTCGAGGAGGCCGGTGTCACCATTGACCGCGGCTTCGTCATCACCAACGAGCGCCTGCATACCGGCGTCGGCAACATCTATGCCGTCGGGGACATTGTTCCCGGCGTGCAGCTGGCGCACCGCGGCTTCCAGCAGGGCATCTTCGTGGCCGAGGAAATCGCCGGCCTGAAGCCGGTGATCATCGAGGACATCAACGTCCCCAAGGTCACCTACTGCGACCCGGAAATCGCCACCGTCGGCTACACCGAGAAGGCTGCCAAGGA
>JBBRKU010000321.1:0-3857 GCA_038231735.1 Actinomycetales bacterium
CAGATAGCCGTAGTCCACCTCGGCGGCCTCGGGGGCCGCTTGCGGATACCACCAGCCGTCGGCACGTCTGGCCATCGGCAGCTGTTGGCCATCCGCCAGCAGCGTGACGGACCCGGCCTCCGGGGCCCACACATCAAAGCGGCCGTCCGCTGGCTGCCGGTTGTTCATGGCATCTCCTTCTGCAGGACCAGCAGGGCCACGGGGTAGCTGGCCAGAATCTCCCGGACGGGGGTGGTCCCGGCCGAGAAGCTTCGCTCGGTGAGCCGGTCCGTGGCCGGCAGCGGGAGTTCGACGGCGGTCTCCCGCCAGCCGCCGTCGGCCTCCAGCCTGCGCGCCAGCCGGGTGGCCAGCGAAACCGCACCGCCGCGGTCGAAGGCGACCAGATGGTCGGCCGCCGGGCCCTCGGCGGTCAGCGGGGTGTATCCGGTGAAAAGCCCGGGCTGGTCGCGCCGCAGCCGAAGGGCCGTTGCCGTAACCAGCAGTTTGGCCTCCTGGCTGCCGGCCGGGGGCAAGGACTGGTCCAGTTGTGCCAGCGACCGCTCCCGGAGGCTGAAATCCACCGCCCGCCGGTTGTCCGGATCCGTCAGCGACTGCTCCCACAGCTCACTGCCCTGGTAGACGTCCGGAATTCCGGGAATGGTGAGTTGGAGCAACTTGGCGCCCAGAGCGTTCGAGGTCCAGAACGGCTGCAGCCGCGCCACGAAGGAGCCGATCAGCGCCGCAACCTCCGGATTGTCGAACACCGCGTCCACGAGCTCCGCCAGCGACCGTTCAAATGGCTTGTCCGGGTCCGTCCAGGTGGTCGAGTTGCCCGCCTCGCGGGCGGCCTTCAGTGCGTAGCCCTGCAGGCGTTCCCGGCTGGCCGGCCAGGCGCCGACGATCGACTGCCAGAGCAGGTTCTCCAGCGGGCCGTCGGGCAGTGGCGCCAGCCGGCGCAGGCGCTCCAGCAGCTCACCCCACTCGCCGCTGAATTCGGACAGCACCGAAATCCGCGCCCGGGCGTCCTCGCTGCGCTTCGTATCGTGGGTGCTCAGCGCGTTCATGGTGTGGGGCTCGCGCGCCTGGCGCTCGGCCATGAAGTGGTGGAATTCGTGCGGCGAGCGGGACCAGATTGCCGGGTCCGCGCCCACCTCGGTCAGCGACGTCAGCCTGCTGTAGCGATAGAACGCGCAGTCCTCCACCCCCTTGGCCATCACCATCCCGGAGGTCTGCTGGAACCGCACCGCCAGCTGGTCCGCGGATTCGGTGCCCTCAGCCGCCGCGTCCGGCTCGTTCCCGGCCCCGTTCCCGTCCCCGTCCCCGTCCCCGTTCCCGTCCCCGTCCCCGTCCCCGTTCCCGTTCCCGTCACAGGACAGCAGCGGGACGAGTGTCTCGAGGGCCGGCGCGAGGTCCGGCCGACGGCGACGGGCGCCCTCGGCTGCCCGGTCCAAGTATTCTCGGCCAAAGGGCAGGTAGGTCCGGTAGACATCGAAGTTGCTGATCAGCTCCGCGATGGTGTCCACGGCCACGGATTGAGCCTCCCCAAGCGGCGGCCCCGGCGTCCCGTTTGCCGCGCCGGACCGGGACCCGGTAGTTTCCATCGGCGTGCTGGGCGGGATCAGCCTGGCCAGCCTCCGGACCTCGGAATTGAGCATCCCGTCAGCCACCACCCGTTTGGTGCCATGGATCAGCTCGGCATAATCGCATTCGGCCCCGCGCAGCCCGGTGTCGATGGCCGTCAGCGGTTCCTCGCCGGCGGGGTCCACGAACAGCCGGTCCAGCTGGGCCAGCGCGTCATAGCCGGTGGTTCCCTCACAGCGAAAGTCTCCGGGCATCACCTCGCCGGGCTCCAGGATCTTTTCCACCAGCACCAGGACGCCTCCGCTGGCCGCCTTGAGCCGCTCCAGATAGCCGGCCGGGTCCGCGAGTCCGTCCGGGTGGTCCACCCGCAGGCCGTCCACCCAGCCCTGCCTGACCCACCGCAGGATTTGGGCGTGGGATTCGTCGAAGACCCAGGGCACCTCCACGCGGATCCCCGCCAGCGTGTTGACCGCGAAGAACCGCCGGTAGTTCAGCTCGTGGTCGGCCCGGCGCCAGTCGATGAGTTCATAGTGCTGGCGGGCGTGGACCTCCCGGGCCCAGCCGCCGGAGGTTGCGCCGCCGTCGTCGTCGTAGGTCCCGTCCGCCAGTGGAAAGCGGTGCTCAAAGTAGTGCAGCTCGGTGGCTCCGGACTCGGCCGAAACCACCACCTCCAGCTTGTCCAGGTCCGCGTCGGAGCCGAGCACCGGAAGCCGGATCTTCCCTTTTCCGGCTTCCCAGTCGACGTCGAAAGCCTCCGCGTAGCGGGACCGGCGGCCGTCCTTGAGCAGCGACCACCACCACGGGTTGTCCGCCGGCGTGGCCACCCCCATATGGTTCGGCACGATGTCCAGCAGGATGCCCATTCCCGCGGCATGGGCCTTGTCCGCGAGCGCGGCCAGTTCCGCTTCGCCGCCCCGGGCCGGGTCCAGCAGGGACGGATCCACGACGTCGTAGCCGTGCTGCGAGCCGTCCTCGGCCTTGAGCAGCGGCGAGAGGTAGATCCAGTCCGCGCCCAGGGCTGAAAGATAGCCCACCCGGGCCGCCGCGTCGGCCAGGGTGAACCCGGGGCGGATCTGCAGCCGATAGGTGGATGCGGGTATTTTCATGGGCAAGTTTCCTTCGCGGTCGGTGGGATCCTGCGGCGACTGCGGCGGCTACGAGGCCGGTTCCGCCTCCGGGTCAGTGCCCGGTTCCATCTCTGGGTCCGTGTCCGGTTCCGCCTCCGGGTCCGTCTCCGGGGTGGCGCCGGCCAGCACGGCCAGCGAAGCGGCCACCGAATGGTCGGGTTCCTCCACCGGACCGGAGTGCGCCCGCAGTACCACCAGCGACTTGGCGGAAACACCCAGGCTGCCGGCAGCATCAAGGATCTGCGCGTTCGCATGCTCGCCGGCCGTGTCGATCACCACGTCCCACTTGGGGGCGAACTCCGCAGGCGGCAGCGTGAAGTCCACGGTGTCGTCGTGGGCATTGAAGTAGAGCAGGAAGTTCACGTCGCTGATCCGGGCGCCGCGGGAGTCCACACCGGCGATGCCGTCGCCGTTGAGGAAGACGCCGATGGTGCGGCCGAAACCGCTCCCCCAGTCCTCGGGCAGCATCTCCTTGCCGTCCGCGTTCAGCCAGACGATGTCCGGCAGCTTCTCGCCCACACCGCGGCGGACCGGGCGGCCGTCAAAGAAGCGGCTGCGGCGGAAGGTGGGGTGCTCGTGCCGGAGCCGGCTGAGCGCGGCGGTGAACTCCACCAGCGGCGCGTCCACGGCGTCCCAGTGGATCCAGGTCAGCTCCGAATCCTGGCAGTAGCCATTGTTGTTGCCCTGCTGGCTGCGGCCCAGTTCATCGCCGTGCAGGATCATGGGCACACCCTGGGAGAGCAGCAGGGTGGCCAGGAAGTTGCGCTGCTGGCGGGCGCGCAGGGAGAGCACTTGGGGGTCATCCGTGGGCCCCTCCGCCCCGCAGTTCCAGGACCTGTTGTGCGATTCGCCGTCGTTGTTGCCCTCGCCGTTGGCCTCGTTGTGTTTTTCGTTGTAGGAGACCAGGTCCGCGACGGTGAAACCGTCGTGCGCGGTGACGAAATTGATCGAGGCCACCGGCCGGCGCCCGGAATGCTCGTACAGATCGGAGGAACCGGTCAGCCGGGAGGCGAATTCACCCAGGGTCGCCGGCTCGCCGCGCCAGAAGTCGCGGACCGTGTCCCGGTATTGGCCGTTCCATTCCGTCCACTGCGGCGGGAAATTGCCCACCTGGTAGCCGCCCGGACCCACATCCCACGGTTCCGCGATGAGCTTGACCTGCGAAACCAC
>JBBRKU010000322.1:0-3823 GCA_038231735.1 Actinomycetales bacterium
ATGACGACCGCGCGGGCCTCGAGGCGGAGCCAGCCGCGCTGCACGAACTCGGCCAGAGCCTTGTTCACGGTCTCGCGGGATGCGCCCACCAGCTGGGCCAGTTCTTCCTGCGTCAGCTCGTGGGCGACCAGGATGCCGTCAGTGGCCGGACGACCGAAGCGGTCGGCCAGATCCAGCAGGGCCTTGGCGACGCGGCCGGGCACATCGGAGAAGACCAGGTCGGAGAGGTTGTCGTTGGTGCGGCGCAGCCGGCGGGCCAGGGCCTGCAGCAGCTGGGCGGATACCTCGGGGCGGTTGCGCAGCAGTGCGTTCAGGCTCTCGTTCTTCAGACCGGCCAGGCGCGTCTCGGAGACGGCCGTCGCCGTGGCCGTCCGCGGGCTCGGGTC
The DNA here is from genome assembly GCA_038231735.1 of Actinomycetales bacterium. GTDB lineage: Bacteria > Actinomycetota > Actinomycetes > Actinomycetales > Micrococcaceae > Arthrobacter_M. Next base: position 387 of record JBBRKU010000322.1, read on the forward strand.
GAACAGTGCCATCTCGCCGAACAGCTCGCCCGGGCCCAGGATGGCCAGCAGCGATTCGCGGCCGTCGGGCGACGTGCGCCCCAGCTTGACCTTGCCGGAGACGATGAAATAGAGCTGGTCGCCCTGGTCGCCCTCACGGAAAACGGAGGCTCCGCGGGAAAGGTCCACCTCGGTCAGCTCATCCGTTAGCAGTCGGAACGCCTCGTCGTCGAGCGTGGCAAACAGCGGTGCCCGGCGCAGTACCTCGATGTCCATTTAATCTCCTGTGTCAAAGTGTCGTATCTATGGCGCTTTGCCAATTGTTTCAGAATATTGTCCCTTTTGTGACCAAGTTGGCATTCAAACCGGTTGACGGGGCCTGATCGTGCCTTGATTGCGCATCTCCAGCCCACGTTGAGCAGCGGCGGACCCCGATATTGCAGCGGCCAAGTGTTCTGTCAGTCAGGCCCGGTAAACTCGGCCTTCCGGGGCTGATTTCGAGCGGCTCCGGAGCAAGGATGGGCATGTTTGGATTCACGCTGCTGGACGTGGCGCTCGTTTTGTGGCTGATCGGACAGGTTGTCTATGGTGTCCGCGTCGGGTTCGTAGTGAGCCTGGGTGGGATTGTCGGCTTCGTGGCCGGCGCAATCGCTGCATTCTTCGCGGTGCCGTTCGTCAGCTCACTGGCCGGGGACAGCGGCTGGCGGATCGCCGTCGTCGTCGCTGCCGTGCTGGTCCTGGTGGCACTGGGGCACGGGCTGGGGATCCGTCTGGGCGCCCTGATAGCCCGGCGCCTGAACTTCCGGCCCATCCGGGCCATCGACCGGGCCCTGGGTGGTGGGGTGAGCCTGGTGGTGGGCGCCCTGATGCTGTCCCTGCTGGCCTTCAGCGTTTCCAACCTCGGCATTCCCTTCATCTCATCGCAGATCAGCCAGTCCAGGGTGATCAGGGCCATCGACGACCTGACGCCGACCCCGGTGAAATCCGCCGTTGCGCAGCTGCGTTCCACCGTCCTGAACGAGGGAATTCCGCAGCTGTTCACCCAGCTGGGACCGGTCACGCCCGCGCCGCCGCCGAACGCGAACACTGACACGCCCGCGCTGAATGCGGCCGCCCAGTCGGTGCTCAAAATCACCGGTACCGCCTTTCAGTGCGGGCAGAACCAGACGGGTTCCGGATTTGTGGTGGCACCCGGACGCGTGGTCACCAATGCGCACGTGGTGGCCGGCGTGAGCCAGCCCGTGGTGGAGGTGCCCGGCGGCGGGGCGCTGCAGGGCCGCGTGGTGGAATTTGATCCGCAGAAGGACCTGGCCGTGATTGCCGTCGACGGATTGCAGGTCCGGCCGCTGGGCATCGGGAATCAGCTTGAGGCCGGTGCGCAGGGCGCGTTCGCCGGATACCCGCACGGTGGGCCCTTCCAGTCGAAACCGGCCAGCGTCCAAAGCGTCGCGCAGATGATGGTGCCGGATATCTACGGCCAGAATCCGGTCCCCGAGGAGATCTACCAGCTGGCTGCGGACGTCCAGCCGGGCAATTCCGGGGGACCGCTGCTGAACCAGTCCGGGCAGGTGGTCGGCGTGGTTTTCGCGAAGTCGACGACGAATGTTCCGGTGGGCTACGCTTTCACCCTCGCGGAGCTGTCCCCGGTGGCGCAGCAGGCCGAAGGGCTGAGCCAGCAGGTCTCCTCCGGGACCTGCACGCGGAAGTAGTCCTGTTGTCTCGCGCGATCTGCCGAGGAGGCCCGTCAGGACGATCAGCCGATGAGGCCGCGGACTGCACGCTCGGCGGCACGGTAGGGGCCCGGGTCGATGGTTTCCCCCTGCATGAACCGGTCCAGCACACGCGGGTCAACGTAGGACTTGCGCGCAATGGTGGGCGTGTTGCCCAGATGTTCGGCCACCTCCAGGATGGCCGCGGTGATGGCTTTCTTGCGCGCCGTGACGCTGGGCCGCACGGGCGGATGCTGCGCCCGGACCAGGGCAGCGGTCACCGTACCCTGCCAGGTGCGGAAGTCCTTGGCGGTGAAGCCGTCACCGCATTGATCCCGGATGAAGTCGTTCAGCCCGGCGCTGGGGACCGCTACCCAGCCGCCGTCGTCACCCTGACATGCTGGCCCTGAAGGGTGGTCACGCCGTAGGAGCCGTTGGTCACGGCATACTCCTCGTTACCGATCCGAAGCGCGCCGGTGTCCATCATGCGGAAAGCCGCCGCATAGGCCTTCCGCTCGGTGTTCCCCGCCGAATGCAGTAACCGGGTGATGGCCGGCCTGGCCCGGCGGAGGCCGTCGCCGAAGTCCAGGGCCCTTTCGAGCTTCTCCCGGTCCTTCAGCTCGCGCCAATGCGGGTGGTACAGGTATTGGCGGCGTCCGGCATCATCGAGGCCGGTGGCCTGGATGTGCCCGTTGGCGGCTGGACTGATCCAGACGTCACTCCAGGCCGGAGGTATGGCCAGCTGCTCGATCCGCTCGCGGACTTCGGGGTCCCGGAGGCGCTTGCCGTCGGGTTGAAGGTAGCTGAAGCCTGTTCCATGGCGCCGGCGCGTAATGCCCCGGGTGTTGCAATGGCTGCGTTTGAGGCGGGGATTCCGGATGACTGGACTATTGGGCTCGGTCATGGCGGCCTGTCAGCGGCGTTTTCCGGTCGGCGTTACTTGTCCAGAGCTACTTGTCCAGGGCCTTGGCCAGGTAGTCGATGGCGAGCTCGTAGCCCTGAATGCCGGCCCCGACAATCACGGCGTCCACGACGGGGGAGAGGTAGGAGAATTGCCGGAACTCCTCGCGCCGGTGAACATTACTGATGTGCACCTCGACGGCGGGGAGGGAAACGCCTGACAGAGCATCCCGGATTGCCACCGACGTGTGGGTGTACGCCCCGGCGTTGATGACAATTCCGACGGCGGTTCCACGGGCCGCGTGGATGACGTCCACCAGGTCCCCTTCGTGGTTGGACTGGATGCAGTCCACATTGAAGCCGTGGGCCTGGGCCGCGGCCTTGGCCCGGTCCTCAACATCGCCAAGGGTCGCCGTGCCGTAGATGGCCGGCTCCCGGGTCCCGAGCAGGTTCAGGTTGGGGCCATTGAGGACCAGTATGGTTCCGCGGTTGGCGGCGGAGGCGTCAGGAGTCATGGCTAAATCGTAGCCGTCCCTGCACCGGGTCAGGCCTGCGTGACGTGCAGGAGGACGGCGTGCTCGGGGTTCAGGATGGGCATGGGCAGGCCGACCTCGGCCAGGAACCGGCCTGATGCCGTGGCGCCATCGGCCAGCCACGCCGGTGGGGAGGCCTGGATGTAGACGTCGCCCCCGGCCGGGCAGATGGCCTGCACCCGGTATAGGCGGTCCGGGTCCAGCCCCGGCAGCGCGAAGCGGCCCGGCTGCTCGGAATACGACGTCGCCACCGCCACGAGTGCGAAAAGCGCCTGATCCTCGACGGGGGAGACCACTCCGTGCAGCAGCAGGGCAG
>JBBRKU010000323.1:0-3819 GCA_038231735.1 Actinomycetales bacterium
CGGCGCCAAATTCGGCTATCTGCTGGTGTGGGTGCTGGTGGCCGCGAACCTGATGGCCATGCTGGTCCAGTACCTGTCCGCCAAGCTCGGCGTGGTGACCGGCAAGTCTTTGCCGGAACTGCTGGGCGAGCGTTTGGGTACGCGCAGCCGGCGGGCCTACTGGCTGCAGGCCGAATTCGTTGCGATGGCCACCGATCTGGCCGAAGTGGTGGGCGGAGCCATCGCCCTGAACCTGCTGTTCGGCCTGCCGCTGCCGCTGGCCGGGCTGATCATCGGCGTCGTGTCCATGGCCATGCTCACCGTGCAGAACCGGCGCAGCCAGCGGACATTCGAGTCGCTGATCATGTTCATGCTGCTGATCATCACCGTGGGCTTCCTGGCCGGGCTGATACTCAGCCCGCCCGATCCGGGAGGCGTCGTGTCCGGGCTGTTGCCCCGATTCCAGGGTACGGACTCAGTCCTGCTGGCGGCCAGCATGCTCGGGGCAACCGTCATGCCGCACGCCATTTATCTGCACTCCGCCCTGGCCCGGGACAGGCACGTCGACGCGCGGAGCTCCAGCGAAAACCTGGACACCATTGTCCGGGCCACCCGCTGGGATGTGATGGGTGCGCTGCTTCTGGCCGGTGCCGTCAACGTCGGCATGCTGCTGCTGGCGGCCTCCACCTTGGGCGGTGTGGAGGGGACCAACAGCATTGAGGGCGCGCACGCGGCCATTGTCTCCCATCTGGGAACGGCAGTGGGCGTGATTTTCGCCGTCGGCCTGCTGGCCTCCGGGCTGGCCTCGACCTCCGTGGGCTGCTACGCCGGTGCCACCATCATGGCCGGACTGCTGAAGGTGAAACTCCCGCTGCCGGCGCGCCGGGTGGTCAGCCTGATCCCGGCCCTGGCGCTGCTGACCTTCGGCGTGAATCCCACCTGGGCACTGGTGATCAGCCAGGTGGTGCTCAGCTTCGGCATTCCGTTCGCCCTCATCCCGCTGCTGCGGCTGACCGGCAACCGCGAGGTGATGGGCCGGCACCGTGACGGGCCCGCCCTGCGGATCGCCGCCGTCGTCTGCGTGGTCCTGGTGGTGGCACTGAACGTGGCCCTGCTGGGGCTGACGTTTGCGGGCCGTGCGTAGCCTGGCCACCGCCGCTTCCCCCGGCCCCGAGCCGCTGGCGGTACTGTTGTAGCTGTGAAGCCGACCCCCACATCCTCCAGTGTCGAGGACTATGTGAAGGTGATCTACTCCTTTACCGAGTGGCAGGACGCGCCCATTACCTCCTCGCAGTTGGCCATGCGGCTGGGCGTGGCCAACTCGTCCGTCTCGGAAATGGTCCGCAAGCTCAAGGCCCAGGGTCTGGTCATCCACCAGCCCTACAGTGCCGTGCGGCTTACCCCCGAGGGGCTGGCCCTGGCGCTGTCGATGGTCCGCCGGCACCGGCTGCTGGAGACGTATCTGGTGCAGGAGCTCGGCTACAGCTGGGATGAGGTCCATGACGAGGCGGAGCTGCTGGAACATGCCGTTTCGGACACGTTCATCGAGAGGATGTCTGCCAAACTCGGACATCCGACGCGGGACCCGCATGGGGATCCGATTCCGGGCCCGGACGGCAGCGTGGTGGTGCCGACGGCGTTACGGATGAGTGAGCTGGACCCCGGTCACGAAGGCCGGATCACGCGGATCAGCGACGACAATCCGGAGCTGCTGCGCTACCTGAGCGAGGAGCGGATCGGGCTGGATTCTCCGGTCCGGGTGCTGGGGCACAAACCCTTCGGTGGGGCCCTGATGGTGCGCATCGGCAGTGGTGCCGGGGCTCGGCAATTCGATCTCAGCGACGAGGTCAGCGGCTCACTATGGGTGCATTCCGAGCTTCCGCACGAAGGCTGCGCGCTTTCCGCAGCGGGCTGAACCCCCGGGATCAGGGGTCCGTCAGGTCTTGCGGTTCAGGTAGAAGCCGAGCACGGTGTAGGTGATCGACACCACGCCCAGCAGCAGGGCAAGTACGGGCAGATGCGCAGCAAACAGTGCCGCTGCGGCGACCAGGAAGATCATCAGGGCGATGAGCGGCAGCGCCGGCCACGGAACCTGGCGGGCCGCCCGCGGTGCCATGAACAGGCCCCAGAAAACGATGACGACGACCGGCAGGCCGATCCCGACCAGGTATCCGGTGGGCGCCCCCAACCGGAAGCCCCAGTAGCAGAAGGCTGCCAGCATGGCCACCTCCAGCAGGAAACCGACGGCCATGTTCGCCCCGGTCAAGGTCGTGGACGGCGAATCCGCGCGGCGTTTATTCACCGGCCGTTCCTCCCCCGCTGGCAGCCCAAGTTCGCATAGTCAGCATCTTAGCAACCGGATCTCCGCTGCCGGCGAAGGATGAAGCGCTGGACTTTTCCGCTCGGCGTTTTCGGAAGTTCCGCGACGAAATGCACCTGCCGCGGATACGCATGGGCAGCGAATTTCTGCTTGACCAGCCGCTGCAGCTCCGCCACGAGATCCGGCGTGCCGCTGACCCCGTCCCGCAGCACCACATAGGCTTCCAGCACCTCCCCGCGGATTTCATCCGGGGCGCCGATCACCGCCGTTTCGACCACGTCCGGATGCGTCACCAGCACGCTCTCCACATCGAACGGACCGATCCGGTATCCGGCCATGATGATCACATCGTCATCCCGCGCGGAGAAGTAGATGAACCCGTCGTCGTCCTTCCGTCCCGCATCCCCGCTGAGGTACCAGCGGCCGTCCGCCGTAAACCGCTCGGCCGTCTTCTCCGGGGCGTCCACGTAACCGGTAAACCACATCAGCGGGCTCCGGGCCAGCTCGATCGCCACCCGGCCCACGGTTCCGGCGGGGGCAACAGTGTCCTGCGCGTAGTCGAGAACCTCCGCGGACCAGCCCGGCAGGCTCCTGCCCATGGAACCTTCGCGCAGCGGCGCCTGCAGATCCTGCCGCCAGGCGTTGCAGACCACCATGCCGTGTTCCGTCTGGCCGTAGTGATCCCGCACGGGCAGGCCCAGCGCCTGCTGGCTCCAGCTGATCACATCCGGGGTCAGCGGCTCCCCGGCGGAGGACGCCCGCCGCAACACGTGCCGGGTGGCCGGCGTGGATCCGGCACGCAGCGAGCGGTAGACGGTCGGAGCAGCCGCAAAATTGCTGACCTGGAACTTCTCGAACACCTGCCAGGTGCGGTCGGCGGAGAAGCCGGCCTGCAGCAGGATGCTCCTGATGCCGCTGGCCATCGGCGCCAGGATGGCGAAATACAGCCCGTAGGCCCACCCCGGATCGGCAGCGTTCCAAAAGACGTCCTCCTGGCGCACATCGAGGGCGAACTCCTGGTAGCCAACGAAGGACGCCAGGCTGCGCAGCGGAATCGGGACCCCCTTCGGTGTTCCGGTGGTGCCGGAGGTGAACAGCTGCGCCAACCTCCCAGCGCCGCCCACGGCCACGGCCCGCCCACTGTCCGGAACGCCGCCGTCGGGATTGTCCTGCTGCATCAGGTCCGCAAAGGAGAGATCATAACCCAGCGCCTCGCCCCGGGCGACGACGACGAGCGGCGCCGCGTCGGTGGGAACGTCGCCGGGCGGCACCAGCTTGGCACGCTGGTCCGCGTCCGCGACCACCAACCTGCAGTTGCTGGCCCCGAGCCGGAAAGCGATGGCGTCCGCGGCGAACGCCGTGAAAAGCGGAACGTCGACGGCGCCACGGCGCCAGATACCCAGCAGCGCGATGATCAGCTCCTCGGACTTGCCCATCAGAGTAGCCACCGCATCCCCGGGCTTGACCCCGAGCCCCGCCAGCGCCGCGGCGAAACGCTCGGACTTCACCTTCAGCTCGCC
>JBBRKU010000324.1:0-3801 GCA_038231735.1 Actinomycetales bacterium
CTAGCCTAGCCGCACATCGTCCGCCGACCGTGCAGCCTCGCGGCGCGAGAGTGAGGCAGGGAGGGTCGGAAACGCGATCGTCTCACGTTGCGGACACGTTATTGTGAATTCTTCAGAATAAGTGGTTGACTGAGGACATGACGACGACGCAAGGCACCGAAGGGCAGGTGTGGACGCAGCAGCTGCATTCCCGCGACCGCCGGGTGACCAAGCAGCGGCTGGCCGTGCTGGCCGCCGTCGAGCATTCTCCGCATGCCACCGCGGAAGCCGTCGCTGAAGCCGCACGGGCGGAGCTGCCGCTGCTGACCCTGCAGTCCGTGTATGTGGTGCTGGCGGATCTGACCGAACTGGGCATGCTGCGCCGGATTGAGCCGCCCAACTCGCCCGCCCGCTACGAGACGCGGACCGGCGACAACCACCACCACGCGATCTGCACCGGATGCGGGCGGATCGAGGATGTGGACTGCGCCGTCGGGCACGCGCCCTGCCTGACGCCGAGCAGAAGCTCCATGACCATCCGGATTGCCGATGTGCTCTACCAAGGCATCTGTGAGGACTGCGCTGCAGCTGACGCCGCAAAGTAGCGCCGGCCGGCACCAAGGCCCCACCAACTTCCAGGCCCCAAGAACTTCCCTCCCGATCCAAACCAACAGATAAACACCAAGGAGAGACATGACCCAGTCAACACCGCACTCAACCACCCAGTCCGGCGCCCCGGTAACCTCGGACGCCCATTCCCAGTCGGTGGGCGCGGACGGCGCCATTGCCCTGACGGACCACTACCTGGTGGAGAAGCTGGCCCAGTTCAACCGCGAGCGCGTGCCGGAGCGCATTGTGCACGCCAAGGGCGGCGGCGCGTTCGGTGTGTTCAAGACCACCGAGGACGTCTCCCGGTACACCAAGGCGGCGCTGTTCCAGCCCGGCGTGGAGACCGAGACGCTGACCCGTTTCTCCTCCGTGGCCGGCGAGCTGGGCTCCCCGGACACCTGGCGGGACCCGCGCGGATTCGCCACCAAGTTCTACACCACCGAGGGCAACTACGACCTGGTGGGCAACAACACCCCGGTCTTCTTCATCCGCGACGGCATCAAGTTCCCGGACTTCATCCACTCACAGAAGCGCCTGCCGGCCTCCAACCTGCGCGACGCGGACATGCAGTGGGACTTCTGGACGCTCTCCCCCGAGTCCGCACACCAGGTCACCTGGGTGATGAGCGACCGCGGGCTGCCCGCCTCCTGGCGCGAAATGCAGGGCTACGGCTCGCACACCTACCAGTGGATCAACGACGCCGGCGAGCGCTTCTGGGTCAAGTACCACTTCCGCTCCCAGCAGGGCGTCAATGCCATGAGCAACGACGACGCCGAGCGCCTGGCCGGGTCCGACTCGGACTACTACATCCGCGACCTGTACGAGAACATCGACGCCGGCAACTTCCCGTCCTGGGACCTGCACGTCCAGGTGATGCCCTACGAGGATGCCAAGACCTACCGCTTCAACCCCTTCGACCTCACGAAGGTGTGGCCGCACGGGGACTACCCGCTGATCAAGGTGGGCACCATGACCTTGGACCGCAACCCGGAGAACTACTTCGCCCAGATCGAGCAGGCCGCCTTCTCGCCGTCGAACTTTGTGCCAGGCATCGCCGCTTCGCCGGACAAGATGCTGCAGGCCCGCATCTTCTCCTACGCGGATGCACACCGCTACCGCGTGGGCACCAACCACGCACAGCTGCCGGTGAACGCCCCGAAGAACGAGGTGCACAACTACAGCCAGAACGGCGCGGCGCGCTACCACTTCAACTCCGCCGCGACGCCGAACTACGCGCCGAACTCCAAGGGCGGCGCGGCTGCCGTGGAGCCGGCCAACATCGCCGGCGGCTGGGAGAACGACGGCGAGCTGACCCTCTCCGCGCATTCCCTGCACGCGGAGGACGGCGACTTCGGCCAGGCCGGCGCGATGTACCGCGAGGTGTTCGACGACGGCGCCCGCGCCCGTTTCCTGGACACCATCACCGGCGCTGTCGGCGGGGTCAAGGACGCTGACATCAAGGAGCGCGCGATCGCGTACTGGACGAACGTTGATGCGGACCTGGGCGCCAAGCTGCGCGCCAACCTGGGCACCGACGCCGGCTCCCTCTCCGACGCGGAAGCTGCCAACAAGTTCTAGCAAAGAAATGAGGGCGGGTTCCATCCGGAGCCCGCCCTCACCCATTCCAATGGTCCGATTTGTCCGATGACTATTGATCGGCGCTTGTCTCCACCACCCGACCGATACTCCCGAACGGTCGCTAACTGTGCCCTTCAAGGCCGCCAGCGGACAGATATTGATTCGGCGAATGCGCGAAGGGGGTCGGCGCGTTAGGCGTCGATCGCGACTTTGTCCCCCTCCGCACCGGAGTCCACGGATAGGGCGCCATCGGATCCGGCGGTTTCAGCGGACATCTCTGTCCAGCGCAGCCGTGAATTCCACGCCCCGTACCCGAAGTAGACGGCCAGCCCGGCCAGCAGCCAGAGGCCGAACAGCACCCACGTCAGGGTGGCCAGGTTGAACATCAGGTAGGTGCAAAGAACGGCGGAGGCAATCGGGATGACGGGCCCGAACGGCACCCGGAAGGCGGGCTTGAGGTCCGGACGTTTGCGGCGCAGCACCAGGATTCCGACGCTGACCATGACGAAGGCGGAGAGCGTGCCGATGTTGATCATCTCGCCCAGCACCTCCACCGGGGTAAATCCGGCAAGGACCGCGACCAGGGCGCCGCAGATGATCTGCGTGCGTGCCGGGGTGCTGCGCTTGGCCGAGGTCTTGCTCAGTCCGCGGGGCAGCAGCCCGTCCCGGCTCATCGCCATCGTGACCCGGGCCAGGCCCATCAGGAGCACCATTATGACGGTGGTCAGGCCGATCAAGGAACCCAGCGAAATCACGACGACGGCCCAGTCCGCCCCGACCAGCTGGAAAGCGGTGGCCAGCGATGGATCCGCGGCCTTAGCCAGGTCCTTGTAGGAGACCATACCGGTGACGGCCAGCGTGACCAGGATGTAGAGCACCGTCACCACGGCCAGCCCGGCGAAAATGCCGCGCGGCAGGGTCTTCTTCGGGTTCTTGACCTCTTCGGCGCTGGTGGCCACCACATCAAAGCCGATGAAGGCGAAGAACACCAGGGCCGCACCGGAAATCACGCCGGTGAAGCCGTAGACTGCCGGGTTGGCGCCGCTGAGGAAGGACAGGAACGGCTGCTGGGTCCACTCGACGCCGGTCGCCGGCGCGGGCTGGGCGTCCGGTACAAACGGCGCGTAGTTCTGCGCCTTGACGTAAAAGAAACCGACCACAATCACAAAGATCACGATGGCGATCTTAATGATGGTGAACACGCTGTTGACCCGGGCAGAGAGCTTGGTGCCCAGCACCAGCACAGTGGTGAAGACGGCAACCACCACCAGCGGACCCCAATAGACGGTGAGGCCAAAGACGCTCAGCTGCGCCGGGGCGTTGATATTGACGGCGTGCAGGAAGTCACTGAGGTAGACGCCCCAGTATTTGGCAATGACCGAACCGGCCATCAGCAGTTCCAGGATCAGATTCCAGCCGATGATCCACGCCAGCAGCTCGCCCATGGTGGCGTAGGTGAAGACGTAGGCGCTGCCCGTAACAGGGATCACGGTGGCAAACTCCGCGTAGCACATGATGGCGAGCGCGCAGGTGATGGCCGCCAGGATGAAGGAGACGGTGACAGCCGGCCCGGCGTTGTGCGCCGCGGCCTTGGCCCCCACCGAGAAGATGCCGGCGCCGACGGCCACCGCAATC
>JBBRKU010000325.1:0-3774 GCA_038231735.1 Actinomycetales bacterium
CCAGGGCGGTTTCACACCGACGACGGCGGCCACCTCCGCCGCGCCGGCGTCCTGCCTCGCCGCGCACACCAACGTAGCCGGGGCGTCCGTCGTCGACTATTCCCCGCACCACCAGCCGTTCCAGTACTACAAATCCACAGCGAACCCGCACCACCTGGCCCCCGCCTCGGACGCGGAGATCGGCCACACCGGCCAGGCCAACCACCAGTACGACCTGACCTCCTTCGACAAGGTGGTCAACTCGGACAACATGCCGGCGGTGTCCTTCCTGAAGGCCGCCGAGTACCAGGACGGGCACGCGGCGTACTCGGACCCGATCGATGAGCAGAACTTCATCGTGCGTCAGGTCAACGCCATCCAGAATTCGAAGAACTGGAAGGACACGGCCATCGTGCTGGCCTACGACGATTCCGACGGCTGGTACGACCATGTGGCCGCAGCGGTGAAGAATTCCTCGATCGACCCGAAGCAGGACGCGGCCTACTGCCTGGACGCGTACGACAAGGGCGTCCCGATGGCCGCCGGCTATGCCGACCGCTGCGGCCCCGGCCCGCGCCAGCCGCTGCTGGTCATCTCCCCGTACGCGAAGAAAAACTTCGTGGACCACACGCAGACGGACCAGTCCTCCATCACCCGGTTCATCGAGGACAACTGGCACACCGACATGGTCGGTGACGGCTTGGCGGACGCCGCGGCCGGTTCGCTGGCCGCGATGTTCGACTTCAAGCATCCGCACAACACGAAGCTGGCGCTGGATGAGAAGACCGGAACGGTGGTCAAGGGCAGCGGCCGGGGCGGCAACTAACGACAACGGCCGCTAACGGTGGCCTCCGCACGGCCGCCCATGGCCGCGCGGAGACCCCATGGCCCCGGTTCCCTACTTCTCGACCGTCACTTCTCTACCAGGGTCAGAACGTCGTAGGTGGCGACGACGTCGTCGTTCTGGTTGTGCAGGATGGCGTCCCAGCGGACCTCGCCGTACTCATCCGTTTCGCGCGGGGTGATCTGCTTGGCCGTCAGGGTGACGCGGAAGGAATCCCCCGCGGCCAGCGGTGTGGTGAAGCGGCAGTTATCCAGCCCGTAGTTGGCCAGCACCGGGCCCGGAGCCGGCTCCACGAACAGTCCTGCGGCCCAGGCGAGCAGCAGGTAGCCGTGCGCCACAATGCCGGGGAAGACCGGATTGGCCGCCGCCGCCTCCTGGTTGGTATGCGCGTAGAAGGTATCACCGGTGCTGTTGGCGAACGCCGAAATGTCCTCCAGCGTGACCTGACGCAGCTCCGAGGCGAACGCGTCCCCGATGCACAGCTGGTCCAGGGACTTGCGGAACGGGTGCTCCGTCCCGAAACTACGGTCCGCGCCGGTGTGCCAGACGCCGGTGACAGCCGTCAGCATATTCGGCGAGCCTTGGATGGCGGTCCGCTGCATGTGGTGGAAGACCGAGCGGATGCCGCCCAGTTCCTCACCGCCGCCGGCACGGCCGGGCCCCCCGTGCACCAGCTGCGGCACTGGGGATCCGTGACCGGTGGAGCTGCGCGCGTCCTCCCGGTTCAGCACCAGGACGCGGCCGTGGTGCGCCGCGATCCCCGTAACCAGCTGCCTTGCCACCTGCGGGTCGTTCGTGCACACGGAGGCCACCAGCGAACCGCTGCCCATGGCGGCCAGCCGCACCGCGTCGGATACATCCCCGTTGACGCTCTCGTACCCGATCACCGAGGACACCGGGCCAAAGGCCTCCAGCGAGTGCACCTCGGGTGCCTCCGCATCCGCCCAGCTCAACAGCACCGGGGACATGAATGCGCCCGCCGCCACGGTGGACATGCTGCCGTCCGCCAGTGTTACCGAGGGGGCGTCGAGGGTGCCGTAGGCCAGTTCTCCGCCGGCAGCAACCATCGTCGCGACGGCGGCCCGGACATCCGCCAGCTGTTCCAGCGAGGCCAGGGCCCCCATTGTGACGCCCTCGCCGCGCGGATCGCCCAGCACCACCCGTTCGCGGATCCGCTTGCCCACGGCCTCGATGACGTCGCCGCGGAGCTGGTTCGGCACAATGATGCGGCGGATGCTGGTGCACTTCTGCCCGGCCTTGACCGTCATTTCGGTGACCACGGATTTGATGAACGCCTCAAATTCCGGTGTGCCGGGAACGGCGTCCGGTCCCAGGATCGCGGCATTGAGCGAGTCCGTTTCGGAGGTGAAGCGCACTCCGCCGAAGACCACGTTCGGATGGCTTTTGAGCGTCTTGGCGGTGGTTGCGGAACCGGTGAAGGCCACCAGGTCCCGGTAGTCCAGTTCGTCCAGGAGCGTGCGCGCGGAGCCGGAGATCAGCTGCAGGGACCCGGCGGGAAGGATGTTTGACTCGACAATCTCCTTGACCATGGCGGCCGCGACGTACCCCGTCGGCGTCGCAGGCTTGACGATCGTCGGAACGCCGGCGATGAACGCCGGGGCCAGCTTCTCGAGCATGCCCCAGACGGGGAAGTTGAAGGCGTTGATCTGCACGGCGACTCCCGGAAGGCGCGTGTAGATGTGCTCGCCGATGAAGGAACCGTCCTTGGAGAGCATCTCCGCCGGACCGTCCACCACCACCTGCGCATTGGGCAGCTCGCGCCGGCCCTTGGATCCGAAGGTGAACAGCACGCCGATGCCGCCGTCAATGTCCACCATCGAATCGATCCTGGTGGCACCGGTGCGGGCGGACAGCGCGTAGAGCGCATCACGCCGGCTATTCAGGTACAGCGCCAGTTCCTTGAGCTTCAGCGCCCGCTGGTGGAAGGTCAGCTTTCCCAGTTCGGTCTGGCCCACGGTACGGCCGTAATGGACGACGGCGGCCAGGTCCAGTCCGTCTGTGCTCACCGTCGCCAGCACCTCGCCGGTGCTGGCATCCCGAACTTCCGTGCTGTGTCGGCGCTGGTCCACCGGAACATCGGGTGTCCACCAGGCGTCCAGGACAAAACTGGGGACTGTTTCAACGGCTGTCTGTTCAACAGTGGCAGTGGCGCTCATCGTCGACGGTTCCTTTCAAAGCACTCCCCGGCGCTCCCGCCATCTTCGGGGCGAGGCCTTCCACGGCATATACTGACCGGGCGTTCAGTAATACGTCTAGAGTACATTATTGTCCGGAACAGCACACCCGCGAAGGAGCCCGAAGTGAACCAGCAAGCGCCCGAACCGCAGAAACCCGACGTGCGCGAGCGGGCCCGGGACGCGCAGGAACCGGAGCCCTGGAGAATCGTCCTGGGCGAGTTGGACGAAAAGATGGGCGTGAAGATCCTGGAGGAATCCGCCGAGCGGGTCGTGGCAACCATGCCGGTCGAAGGCAACCGCCAGTCCTTCGGCCTGCTGCACGGCGGCGCCTCGCTCGCGTTCGGCGAAGCCATCGGCTCCTGGGCTGCCGTCATCCACGCCGGACCCGGCCGGTCCGCCGTCGGGGTCGATGTCTCCGCAACCCACCACCGCTCCGCGCGCGAGGGCCTGGTCACCGGGGTCGCCACCGCCATCCACCTGGGCCGGACCACCACCAGCCACGAGGTGATCCTCTACGACCAGGACCAGCGCAGGCTGTGCACCATGCGCATCACCAACCTGATCCTGGACCGCCCCAAGCCCGGGGAAGCCGCCCCGGAAAACACGGCAGTCACGGGCCCCTAGCAGTACTTGGTTGGCTTGGGCGGGCCGCTGTGCTTCAGCGGCTCTGTGCTTCAGCGGCTCAGCCCGACGGCGGCGTGAACTGGCTGGCGGTGAACACCGCGCCCCCGGGGTCGCTGATCAGAACGGTGC